>JAFEGQ010000022.1 GCA_018239785.1 Verrucomicrobiota bacterium | reverse complement strand
AGTATCGTCAGCGCTTTCTCCCAAGAGGGTTTTGAAAAAAGTATCGCAAAAGGAGATAAGATTGCTAAAATTTCGGGAGATAGAGAGTCCATTGTCGCCTACCTTTTGTCCTAGTAAAACAATCAGTATGCGAAGTGGGAAGCTCTCTATCAACTTCTATTTTTCACCTTGGACATTTTTCTGAGTGGCGAGCGCAGCGAGTCACTCAAAATGTACAAAGTCGAGATTTTTATTTCCCCTCACTCAAAAGGAACGATAAGGCCGTCATACGCCAAGGCAATCCCTGCGGGCAATTGCTCGTTGGTGGCGCTATGCTCGAGCTCATGCGCCATGTGAATGAAGTAGGTTTGCTCTGCTCCCACGCGCTTTGCAAAAGTGACCGCCTCTTCCACACTCAAATGGACGTGAGAGGGAGTGGGGCGAAGAGCACTCAAAACCAAAATTTTCACTCCCCATAGACCTTCAAAAAGGCTCTCCGGATAGCGGCGAATGTCGCTCACATACGCCAATGAACCCATCCGATAGCCGGTCACAGCAGTAGGCCCTTGCCAATAGGTAAAGTAAGAAAAAGGAACCTCTGCACATACAAAGCTCCCCCTCTCCTCCTCTAGAATATGGAAATCGAGGCGGGCCGTGACGTTTTTTTCCTCATCAGGCTCTTCAAATATGTGCCCATGGCGCGAACGGACTTCCTTGTAGGTCGAACGGGAAAGAAAGCAGGGAACTGACAATCCATCCATGAAGTAATAAATGCGCAGCTCATCAAGCCCTCCAATATGATCGTAGTGGGCGTGGGTGAGTAATAATCCATCTAGATGGGCGATCTTGTTTGTCAGAGCTTGTTGCCGCAAGTCAGGGCCTGCATCGATCAAGATCTGCCGCCCGTTGACGCGCAGCAGAGCAGAGGTGCGCAAACGTTTGTTCTTCTTGTCCTTAGAAAGGCAGACGGAGCAGTCGCATCCGATGACCGGAATCCCCATCGACCCTCCTGTTCCCAGGAAAAGGAGCTCCCCTTGCATCTCGTTTTTCTCCTTAAGTCTTGAGTTCCCAACATATCGATGAAGACCTATTGTTGTCTCCATGCGCGTCGCCGTTGTTGGAGCTGGATTTGCTGGAATCGCCACTTGCTTTGAGGCTTTAAAAGCAGGTCTTTCTGTCACTTTATTTGATCAAGGAGGGGGCGCATCGAGAATCTCTCCCGGATTCTTGCACCCTTTTGTGGGGAAGCAAGCCATCCCCGACTGGGAAAATTACCATGCGAGCTATCACCTCCTCGAGGTAGCAGGGCAAGCTAAGTGTTGTGGGTTATTCCGCCTTTTCAACCATCCCATTGAAAGAGAGGGAGCTATCTGGTGGGGGCGAGAAGAGATCGAAGCGCACCTCCCCACCTGCACTGCTCAAGGAGGGCTCTACATTCCCGATGGACTGCGGATCGATGCAAAAAGGTACCTCGACACTCTTTTAAAAATATGTATAGACAAAGGCATGAAGATCGAAAACACCCAAGTTGAAGGAGCTCATCTCCTTTCTCAATTTGACTGGGTCTTTCTCTGTACAGGTGCTGGAGCTGCTGCCTTCAAACACTTAAAAATCACCCCCATCAAAGGGCAAATCTTGCGCCTTGCTTGGCCTCAAGCGATCCCCCCACCTCAGATCCCTATTATAGGCGCTAAATATCTCGTCATGGAGGGAGATACCTGTTTAGTGGGGGCCACCTATGAGAGGGAATTTGCGGATCCAGAGCCCGACATAGCGGTTGCTAAGGCGCTTATTTTGCCATATATCGAAGCGCTCTACCCAGCGCTTAAAGGGGCTGAGGTGCTCCAATGTCTCGCAGGGGTGCGGGCAAGTGCTCCTGGTCATTACCCTCCTATTATTTGCGAGCTTGAACCGCGCCTTTGGGTCTTAACGGGTTTAGGATCGAGAGGTCTCCTGCTCCATGCACGGTGCGCTCAAGAGCTGGTACGAAAATGTCATCTTTGATATCGCGCCACCAAAATTCATCATAAGTTGCTGAATTTCAATTATCTTAATTTATTATAAAATAAACTTTAATATAATAAAACTTTATTGAAAAATTAAGTGAGAAAATTAACGAGAAAACAAAATAAAATATATATATAAAATTAGGATAGATTTAATACCATTTCCTAAAAATAACATCATAAATTGACTTGACATCTCTGATATGATCCTCCGCATGGAGGATCATATGAAAGGAAGAAAGACGAGAGCTATAGAAGGGCTTGAAGGGTACGATTTTTTGCAGTTGGCAAACAGAGGGAGTAGCCCGCGGGAAAGAAGGCGATTTTTGGCTTTTGCACATATCCAGGATGGAAAGAGCATGTCAGAGGCAGCGAGAATGGTTAAAGTGGCCCCGCGCACAGTGATTGTTTGGGTCGACCAATTCCGTAAAGATGGCATTGAGGGTTTGAGGGAAAAGTCTGGCCGTGGAGCGAAGCCGTATGTGGAAGTTAAGGATTATGAAACTTTGAGGGAAGCGATCGAAACGCTTCAAGAGAGTAGGCCTGGAGGGAGGATTAGAGGAAAAGATGTTGCTGACCTGATAGAAGAGAAAGAGGGAGTGCGCCCATCGAAAAGCACCGTGTATAGAACGATGAAACTTGCAGGTCTTGTATGGATTACAGGGCGTTCTATCCATCCCCATGCTGATCCTGAAGCTCAAGAGACTTTTAAAAAAACTTCAGAGGAATCGTCTTAGAGGCTGTTCCTCAGGGAACAAAATTAGAGAACATTGATATTTGGTTCCAAGACGAAGCGAGAGTAGGGCAAAGGGGCACAATGACGCGTGTATGGGCAAGAAAAGGAACAAGACCGAGGCTAAGGAGGCAGCAACAATTTGAATATGCCTATTTATTTGGAGCAGTATGCCCAGCGCAGAACAAGGCTGTT
>JAFEGQ010000221.1 GCA_018239785.1 Verrucomicrobiota bacterium | reverse complement strand
GTCCATGGGTTAAAGGATTTTTCTCTCTACCGGTTTGACGATCCGATTTTGCAATTTTTCCGGGAAAAATCGATCTCTTCCAGGTCGAAGATTCGCTACGCTTTGGAAACCAAAGCAGGTGCTTGTACCTTTGAAGTTGGCGACAAGCCTCTATCTAAGGAAGAACTCTCTTAACACATCTCTTGGCTCCGTAGACACCTAATTTTTTCAAAGTCAGATTGGTAGGGATGAGTCTCTTTGAGCTTGTCTAAAGTAGCCGACAGAACTTGCAACATCCACTCTTGCAGCCCTTCGTTGAGCCGATAATAGACCCACTGCCCCCTACGCTCATCGACAACGAGTCCAGATGTGCGTAGGAGGGCTAAATGACGTGATATTTTTGGCTGAACACTTTCAAGGACATGACCAAATTCGCACACACAGAGTTCTTTTTCCTTTTGCAACAACAAAAGACATCGCAAACGGGTCTCATCTGACAACAAACTAAAGAACTCTTGTGGCGATATCATGAATTTACCTTGGGCTTAATAGCTTTAATTTTTGCAGAAACCACATAGTCCTCTGCCCCTGCGCCTGGAACCCAGTCCTTGATAAACATACGGCTGTTCTCCTGAGGCTCAATCACAATATCGATAAATCCAGCTTCGGCGAGCATTTTTTTGAGATCACTGATAGGGATGGCACCTGAAATGCAGTTGCAATACAGCTCTTCGTTATTCACCATTTCTTTAGGCAAAGGCTGATTTGCGACAACATCAGAAATCGCAATCCTCCCCCCCTCTTTGAGGACTCTAAAAGACTCGCTGAACACCTGCGCCTTATCGGTCGAGAGATTCACAACGCAATTTGAGATAATGACATCTACGGCATTATTTGGCAGTGGCAGATGCTCAATCTCTCCTAAGAGAAATTCCACATTGCGATACCCTTCTCCTGAAGCATAAGCTCTTGCTGTACTCAACATAGCTGGCGTCATATCTACACCGTACACTTTTCCAGTGGGGCCCACTTTACGAGCCGCTAAAAAGGCATCAAATCCTCCACCTGCCCCTAAGTCCAGAACAATTTCCCCTGTCTTCAATGCGGCAATGGCCTGTGGATTTCCACATCCCAAGCCCATGTTAGATCCCGCTGGAGCGCTTTCCAATTCCTCTTTGCTATATCCAAGTTCTTGGGAATAAGTAGGATCAGGTTTTGCAGAAACACCACAGCAGCTGCGCCCGTTCCCACAGCTCTTCTTTTGTTGATTGGCCTCAGCCACGCTCCCATAAGCGCCTCTGACTTCATTTTTGACCTCCTCAACGTCTTTTGCCTCTACGTAGCGCACGTGCTCAATTTGGGGGGGTTGATAATAGTCCATCGCATCGCCTCCTGTTGTTATCGCTCATTCGAATATACACATATACGAATAAGCAATATACAGTCAACAGCGACGCGGAAGAATGCCCAAACAGTAGAGGCGCAAAGGGGAAAAAATGTGCTGCACAAACAACTGATTAGCCTAACCTTAAACTCAACCCCATAGCCACACATAAAGACACCAAAGTATGCCATTTAGGATTTCCAGTCCCTGAAAGCGTTTTGTAAAGGCTTTCGCGTCCAACATGAGCTTTTTTAGCTAAAGCACCCATTCCACCTTGAGCTTCTGCAACATTTCTAAGAGCGATTAAGAAAAGATGCTGGGACTCTTCATCCCCTTTGAGACTTTCTTCTAAAGCCGCATTGAGATAAGAAACAGCTTCATCATGGTCTTTGAGCTTCTCAAGAAGCCATTCTTGATAATCCTTATTTTTTTTCATATTTTTCCTCTCTAGATTGATATTCTTTTAAATATTCCTTTGCTTTACTGATATCTTTAGTTTGCGAATCCTTATCTCCTCCGCAAAGCAGCAAAATCACTTTATTGCCTATCTTAGAGTAATAGATCCTTATCCCTGGTCCGTAATGAATACGAAGTTCTGCTATACCATCGCCAATAGCTTTACAATCTCCGAAATTTCCTAGTTTCAGACGATCAAGGCGAGTAAGAATCTTCGAACGCGTATGCATTTCTCGAATGCCTTCAAACCAATCATCAAAAGGGTTGCGACCAGAAATGGTCCTGTAAAATTCAATCTCCATTTCCATACAACCTATATGTATCTTACTAGATACATTATTTTCAAGCGAATTGTAAGAGGCAAAGATCCTCGGTTTCATCTTTTTTATTAGTCATTAACATCCAAGGCTTTATGGATGAGGAAAACAAGGGATTCATCGGCGCAAAGCTACGATGCTGCAAGTCCTCAAAAGCCCTTTTGAGGACTTAAACGATGCGGCTTTACCGCATTTTTATCTTAAATTCTGGGGTCTTTCTCTGTGCTCTCTGTGTTCTCTGTGGTAAAAATCTTCTTTTTCCCCTCTGAGTCTCTGCGTTCAATTACCCCCTGAATAACTCTCCCGCAGATAAACAACGGCAAAGCTCCCCATAGACCTCGTTGAGAGCCTCTCGCTTCGGCTCTCTTCCGAGCACCCTTTCCATCCTCCTCGCCAAAGGGCCTTGAGAGAGGATCAAGTCCAAAGGAGCTAACTCTTGTCCCGGGAGGACCTTTTCAGCTAAATGGCGCCATAACTCTTGCGCCGTCCCCTGTTGACCTGGGAAATTGAAGAGAGAAAGATAATCTGGCTGATCGATGACCGCCTTTTCCCCTTCTTTCACGCAGCGGTGAAAGAGCTCTGCCAAAGGAGCCTCATGCCAACGCTGCTGCTCCACTAACGAGCTGAATTTTTCTTCCACCAAGGCGCGCAAAACGGCGATGATCAACGTCGCAACCCCAAGGTCAGCTGCAGCGCACTCTTGGACATCGAGAAGTCGAATCTCAATCGCATTGCGCTCAAAACGGGCGATCGCCCCTCGAGAATTGAGCCATTCGTATTGCAAAATGGCCTGCTCATCGTGAGGCGCAATCGCAGCATAGATCGGATCTAAAATTTGCCGTTGGTACTCTTTGCGACTAAACGCAGCCTCTGGAATCACCTTGCCGGTGATTTGAGGGATTTTCGCCTGATTCGTTTGGTAGACCTGCAACCTGTTATCGAGAGCTGGACCCATTTTCCCCTCAAAGACAGGAGAAGAAGCCGCAAGGGCGGGAAGGAGAGGCAAAATCAGCCGAATGGCCGCATGGAGGCGACTAAATTCGGCATCTCCACAAAAGGGCAAGTTAAGGTGAGTGCTTTGCAAATTCGCCCACCCATGCCCTTGGCACCCAAAAATGCGGTTGTAAGCTTGGTAGATCGGGCTCTGATCATGAGGCCAAAGGCGTGTCTCTTTTGCCGGATCAAACCAAGGATGCATCGATGAGGGCATCAATTGCCCGCCAAGAGAGGCAAGATGGGCGTTAATCCGAGAAATCCCCTCTTCAAAGCATCCTTTTATCTGTGCGATTGAAGAAGCTGGACCATTGGTTTTGAGCTCAATCACATGGAGCGCAAGTTCATTAGACCAACAAAGAGGTCCCGCCTCCAACTCTCCCACAATCTCCCCTGCTTCTTGCGCCAAGATGCGATCTGCTACAGGAAGCGCCTCTAGCGTCTTTGCATCGACGATCATGTACTCGATCTCGACCCCTACCCCTTCAAATAAGCCAAGTGTCTTACCGCTCATCGCCTTGCCCCTTTCGCCACCTCGACCCGCCGCATCATCTCCTCCATGATCGTCAAATAGAGCCCCTCTTTCGCCACCTGATCCTCAACCCCCCCATCAATGTTGGGATTGTCGTTGACTTCGATCACATAGACCTTGTCCCCCACTTGCTTGAGGTCCACTCCATAAAGGCCATTGCCGATCAAGTTCGCAGCGCGAAGAGCGGCCCGAACAACCCCTTTGGGAACCTCCTCGATGGGAAGGGTCGCAAATTTTCCAAGTTCGCTCTTCCCCTCATCTGTGTGCTTGATGATCTGCCAATGCTTTTTCACCATGTAATAGCGGGAGGCAAAAATAGGGTGCCGATTGAAAACGCCGATCCGCCAATCGAAATCAGTTGGCAAAAACTCCTGCGCAATCAAAAGCTCTGACTTGCGCATCAGCTCTTCGACCGACTTGTGAAATTCTTCAAGCGTTGTGACCTTAATGACCCCTTTCGAAAAAGAGCCATCGGGCTCCTTTAAGACACATGGGAGCCCCAAAGCCTCCAACACCTCATCTGCATTGCCACGATGCAACATCAAGGACTTAGGAGCTGGCACTCCATTTTTCTGCAAAAGCTCCGCTAAAAACACCTTATTCGTGCAAAGGACGATCGATTGAGGATCGTCAATCACTACGAGCCCTTCGGCAGCAGCTCGCCTCGCAAAGCGATAAGTGTGGTGATTCACATTGGTCGTCTCTCGGATGAAAAGGGCATCAAACTCAGCGAGTCTGCCGATATCATCTCGATCGATCATCGTCACATCAAAGCCCACCTTGGAAGCCGCTCTTGCAAACTGCTTCAGCGCACGGGCGTTAGAGGGGGCCGATTTCGCGGCCCGGTCGATTAAAATGGCCAAATCATAGCGACACCGATTTTTCCGAATTCTCCTTTGGGGGCCGCCAAAGTACTCCAAAGCCCTTTGCTCGACAAAAGCGCGGTGCTCTTCAGGAATATTGCTCGCCCCAATCGGAGATAGGCTGTGCAACACCCAACGCCCTTTGTTGCTGTGAACAAATCTGGCCTGCAAAAAAGGGGATTGAAAGTGCTTAAAGAGGCGTAAGGAGAGCTGATCGTAGCGCTTGGCGAGGTTAGAACCAAAGTAGATGCTCAAGACAAACTCCGAAGAGCGGATCGGTTTCAAACTCCGCTGGATCAGATCATCGAGTTCTTCAGAGACGAGCCGAATGATCGTAGGAGACTTGAGATCGTGCACCGCTCGGACAGAGGGCAATGGCTTATGCCCACGAGCTGCCGCCAAGAGAGAGACGTAATAGCCCAAACTCTGGTAGCGGTAACTCGAGCAAAGGTTAAAGAGGTGGATCGAGCGCATCTCCATAAAGCGAGGTTGTGTGAGGTAGTCGCGAGCTGAGACAATCTCGGCCCCTTCCCACAGGTTCCAGTCACCGGGATCGTCGACAACAAAAATTACATGTTTTGGCATGCTCGCCTGAAGCCTCGCTTGGATGGCAAAATTATCAACTCCTTAAGCGAGCAGGTCAAGTCCTGAAGTGTAGATTTTTCCTCTACCCCACAAATTTCTCATGGAATATAAATTTACCTTAGTTTACAATGTTTCCTAGTTGCATATCATTAATACCAAAAAAGCTGACTCAGACGGCGATGAGCTGCGGTCGACCAGTCTTCCAAGCGTCTTATCTAGAATGCTATGCACATGCTGAATAAAATTTTTTTTTCGTGCCTGCGCCCATACCCGATTTCCTAAAATATACCCTATTCCTCGGGTTGTTTGAGTAGAGAAGATCTTCTTCTTTCTCCTCTGGAAATCCCCCCTCCTTTTCCGAATATCCACCTCATTCCTCAATTCTTGGTGGACTATAAATTTACGTTAGTCTAACATTTGGTGCAGTTGTACATAACACGAACTCAACAAGGAGTGCATGATGGTATCACGCATAGAATTTCAAAACAGCAAGTTGCAGCAAGGCCTGGTTTTTGGCGCTGGAGCTGCCCTTTTAGGTGTCGCAGGTTTTAAACTTTACCAACTGCTCAAAGCACCCGCTTTTCCGGGGCGTCCAGTGTCCTTACTGAACGTGATGAAGAATCCTTTCGTCTGCGCACCTGGAGCAGCAGGAACGGTTGTGATGGCTGCTGGATGCGTTTTCAAATTCACGAAAGGATCCGCTCTAAACACTGACCAACAAAAACTTGCGGACCAAGGACTGCAGTTTGGTCATGTCGAAGTTGACCTCAATAATGAAGAGGGAGACCGTATGAAGGTTCTGAAGCAAATTGCAACACGCCATCTGACAAGTGGTAAGATCGCTGTCGTAGTGGGCACCGAGTCTGAGCATAAAGCAGCGTTTGTGAAGTTCCTCATAGATGGAAGTGAAAGCGGAGGCCTCGCGATCCCTAAAGAAAAGGTCTTGGACAAAGTAGAAGAAGACAAGAAAGAAGAAATCTTGACAGGCGCTATTGTCTTCGCTTTCCCAGGAAGCGATCCTGTTTCTTTGATCAAAGACATCGCAGGAAATAAAGCTGGCAGAAAACTTCTTGAAAAAATCACTGTTCAAGAAGTCACTGTGAAACAAAAAGAAAGAGCAATTTAATTGTTTCTTGATTGCGTTACACAAAAACCAGGTTGGTTCCGACCAGCCTGGTTTTTTTCTTTTCCTCACAGAGATCACAGAGGACATAGAGAGGGAGATTCGTGTTTTAAGCGATCCATTTTGCATATGCAGTTTTCTTCAGGAAAACTCGCAGATCGCGCAAATTACTCCTTGACTCTCAGGACTATTCTGTTTTAAAATGTCTTCCTTATTCACCTTAAAAGAGGAAGATACCCATGGAAGCAATGGCAAAAAAATTTCAGAGCCCAGGACCGCATCAAGCAGCCTCCTTTGGCGTTGCTGCTGGCCTTCTTCTTTTCGGGGGCCACCAATTGCTTAAAAAAATTCCATCCACATCTTGGATGACCCATTTAAAACGCCCTCTTGTCTCTCTCCCCCTCTCCACGGGCACCGCGCTCGCCGTTTCCAGCCTTGTTCTCAAGCAGTGGCCAACGGCTCAAAAAACCCTCTCCGAAAGACTGAAGGACAAATACACATCAACAGGGCTGCAAGTAAAAGAGCCTTTGGATCCTAATTTGGCACGCACCGTATCGATGAGGCAGCACTATTTTTTCGAAGATACTTTTGCAGAGGTCTCTCAGTTTGCTCACAGCGAAGAAAATAAAGAAAAATTTATAGTTCTTTTAGGCGAAAACTGTCATGCTAAAGCTCGATTGCTCAAGTTCTGCACCACCGAAAGGAGCAATGAATTCGATGACGTGACACCTGGTATCCCCAAAGAGCGGGTTCTCACAGCCTTTGATCCAGATAAAAAGGAGCTCATTTTAGAAAAAGGGGCTATCATTATTTGCTTTGGAGGCCACGGCGTTAATGATTTCCTCGACAAGTTGAAAGAAGACAAAAAGGGTCAAGCTCTTGAAAAGATCTCCCTTCACGAAGTCCTGAACAAAAACACGTCCATAAATTTTAAAATTGAAAATATTAATATCAATGCAAACCAACCCTATGATAACACTGAATTAAGCAAAAAAGTGGAAGAAGTGAAAAAAAAGTCCGGCAGCTTCTTATTGCTTTCAGATAAAGAGGGGATAGCTTCAAGAGCAAGCGTTAAGAATTATATCGCAGAAAAATTTGGTATTGATCGCATTGAGTTGTCCGAAGACATGGTAAAGGAGCAGATGGTAAATGAGCAACAGCAAGCTCCTGACATACTTTTTATTAGCATTGATTCACAAAATGCCAACCAGGCGTGGCTCCTAGCATCGGGCAATCTAGCTATCTTCTGTTTTGACGACAAGAGCGTCGAGTCGGCAAAGAAAAAATTGACGGATGTCCTAAAATATGACAAAGAACGGGAAACGACTATTACTCTTTATAGAGTTACTCCAGAAAATAAAACTGTTGATTAACAGCCTCAAGAACCCCCAAAAACTGATTTACAATCTATTCTTGAAAAAGCGGACATAGAGCGCCCGGTGCTTCTGAAAGTAAATGATCTTTCCAATAAAACATCGTTTTCCTATAATGCTTTAAGCAGTGTCCAGGTTTCTAAAATTCTTCCTCCTATTATCGTTTTAGGTTCACAAAAAGATAAAGAGATTTTTATCAATGCGGTGAGCTCACAATTTGAAATCGAAAAAGAAAAATTTATCGCTGAATTTAAAGCAGAGGACCGGGAAAAGATCTTAAGATCTGGTCATATCTTTTGCTGCGGAGTGGAGGGTGTCGCTGATTACCTTGAAAAACTCAAAGGAGATGGAAAATCTCTGGTAGAGGGTCAAGAAATCTTCGATAATGTTTCCGTTTATCAAGTGATAAATAACTAGACACATCGAGACAAGTATCCAGACCGGACGTCCAAAAAATGGCTGCCTTTTGAGCATTTGATCCATCCTGCCACTCGCTAAGCGAGCCTACCTATCCTGTTTGTGTTATTTTCTGGGATAGGTAGACACAAAATAAGAGAGATTCCATTGTGTTTTTCGAACCCTTTAAACGCATTGATACATGGAAGCCTTTCGAAAAACTTGCCCCTCCTGCACGACCTCTCTCCCCGAAGGAGAGATCGACCTCAACTACTGCCCGTGCTGTGGTGTTTTTTTAAAATTAGCAAATGCTCAGCACGAGTCTATCGCCCCTGCCCCTCTTCCCCCCGAAGAGCTCCCCCAGCACATTGGCCCCTACACCATTTTACGCCCCATCGCTCGGGGGGGAATGGGAGAGGTCTATCTCGCCTATGATCCTCTATGCCGCAGAAAAGTGGCGCTCAAGAGGATCCGCACCGATCTAAAAAACCGCGAGCTTCTCTACAAACGCTTCTTAAGAGAGGCCCATCTCACGAGCCAACTCACCCATCCAGGGATCGTGCCCATCTACACCATCCACCATGAGGGAGAAGAGCTCTACTACACGATGCCTTTCGTCGAAGGGCGAACTCTAAAGCAAATTTTGAAAGATAGTCGACGCCAGCAAGAGAGCGAGCAAGGATCGATTAAAAGCTTGGTCCCTGTCTTCATGGGGGTCTGTCAAGCGGTCGCCTACGCCCACCATCGGGGCGTCATCCACCGCGATCTCAAGCCCGAAAACATCATGGTTGGAGCCTACGGCGAGGTATACATTCTCGATTGGGGGCTGGCCAAACAGTTTCAGGAGACCGAGGAAGAGGGGGCGATCGAAGAGCTCCAGCAAGGGGATCTTACTGCGATTGGTAAAATCTTTGGGACCGTGGCCTACATGGCCCCTGAAAGGGCCCTTGGCCACCCCGCAAGCACCCTCTCTGACATCTACTCCCTTGGGGTCATTTTGTATGAAATTTTAACACTTAATCTCCCTTTCCAACGGGAAAATATCAAAACATTTCGCAAGCAATTGCAAGGCGAACGGCTCATCAATCCTGCAAAGGTGGCCCCCTACCGCAATGTTCCCCGTCAACTCGCTCGCATGGCCCAGCGGGCGCTACGCCCACGCATGACAGAGCGGTATGGGCAAGTCGAAGAGATGATCCATGAGCTCGAAGGCTACTTGCAAGGGCGATCGGACTGGTTTCAGATCGCAACAGTGGATCTGAATAACCGCGACGATTGGGAATTCCAAGAGGCGGTCTACCTGACAGAAGATCTCTTTCTCACAGGAAGTGAAGCGGGAGGAGGATGGGTCTCGATGGCTTTGAGCCGTGAATCTTTCCCAGGAAATATCCGCCTTTTTATCCGTGTGGTGATCAAAGAGGAGGGAGAAGGGGTCGGTTTTATGGTCAAAGTGCCAGAGGCGAGCCAAAGGGAGCACCTCAATAACGGCTACTTTCTCTTTCTCGGCTCTGACAAACGGCCAGGAGTCCACCTGCACCGCTCTGCTGTCCAAGTGGCGGGGCTGCCCCACCTCTTTCTCGCCAGGGGAAAACCGCATGATATTGAAATTGAAGAGGTCGATGGAGCCCTACGTGTCACTGTCGATGGAGAGCTCGTCTGTAGCCACGTCAGCTATCTGCCTTTGGCAGGCACGCATATCGGAATCTTCTCAGCGGATGATGCCTTCGTGATTGAAGAATTTCGAGTCTATGTGGGTAGCTACAGCATCAAAGTAGACTGCCTTGCAATTCCCGACGCCTTCTTAGCCGCTGGGGACTATCGCCATGCGCTCAGCGAATACCGGCGCATTGCCTACTCCTTCCCCGAAAGGGATGAGGGGCGAGAAGCCCAATTTCGGGCCGGCATCACCCTCCTCGAACAGGCAAAAAAAGATCACCTTTCGGAAACTTATGACCTTGCTCTCGAAGAATTTGCAAAGCTCGCAAACACCCCAGGGGCGCCTCTCGAATACTTAGGGAAATCCCTTGTCTATCGCGCGCAAGGGGAAATGGAAGAAGAGGCAAAATGCTTTGATCTGGCCTTTCGCAAGTACCGCCACCACCCCCTCCTTCCCCTCTTGGAAGAGCAGCTGATCTACCTCCTCCATGCAAGTTCAAGGACAGACCGGCAAGCGGCCTACCGCTTTCTCCTGATCATTGCGCAACATCTCCCTAAAATCTGGGAAGACCCCGACATTCAACGGATCATTGAAGGACTCGAACAAAACTGGGAGCATCTCCCCTTTTTCTCCCCCTCTCTCGAGAGAAGCCATGTCGCAGCACAGCTCGCCTTTTGGCTTGCTCGCCCCCTCACCCTTCTAGAACTTAAAGACGCATGCCCCGATGCCTCTTTTGCTCTGATCGAACTAGGCGCCCTCGATCTCGTCACCCCACTTGATCCCATCATTGCCCTGGCGCATCAAGAAAATGTCCTCTCTGCTCTAAAGGCGCTCCCCAAAACGGCGGAAACGCGCCTTTTAGTCTACTTAAGCGACCTCGCTCTGAAGAACGGCGAGCGGGGCGTTGTCCCCCTGCTTCTCGAACGAGCACCTTTGTCTGGAGCCTTGAAAATCCGCGATATCTGGGCCGATCTCTTAGAAGACCGATGGCAGCAAGCAGGCGAAAAGCTCCATACTTTCCCTCTCGATAAACTGCAGCACGAGACCTCCTTAATCCACACCCTTTTTGGCTGCTGGCTCGCCAACACAGAGGGGGAAGAAATTGCCGGGGTGCACTTTGAAGGGGTGCTCGATCGCCCCTACCCTCCCTCTTGGAGTCTCCTCTCCCACTATCTTTCAGGAAAAATTTCCCTTGAAGGGCAGTGGGGAAAAGGGGCATTTCTATGGGAAAAGAGGCAGCTCTTTCGGCCACTCCACCTCTCTTACCATTGCCTAGGGGAGGAAAAACGGGCCCTAGAGTTCGCAGCACTTGAGAAAGAGCAATACATCCATTAAACTCCTTCCCATGTCTGAACTCGAAAAGCATTACGACCCCAAAGAAGTAGATAGCAAATGGTATGCTTTCTGGGAGGAGAGCGGTTTTTTTACGCCAAAAGGCGAAGGGACCCATTTTACCATCGTGATGCCCCCTCCCAATGTGACAGGTTCGCTGCACATGGGGCATGCCCTTGTGAACACCTTGCAAGATCTCCTCATCCGTTGGAAGCGGATGTGTGGCTTTGATACCCTTTGGATCCCTGGAACGGACCATGCGGGGATTGCCACCCAAACGGTGGTAGAGCGCCATTTAATGAAGCAAGAGGGGAAGCGGCGCAAAGACTATAGTAGAGAAGAATTTATTCGCCTCGTTTGGGAGTGGAAAAAGGACAAAGAGGAGCGAATCACAAGTCAGCTGCGCCTTTTGGGCTGCTCTTGCGATTGGAGCCGCTACCGCTTCACCCTCGACAAGGAGATGAGCCGCGCTGTTCGGGTGATGTTCAAAAAAATGTACGACGAAGGACTCATCTACCAAAGCCATTACCTCGTCAACTGGGATCCGGTGACACAAACCGCCTTAGCTGACGATGAGGTGGAGTATATCGAGCGGCAGACTTATCTGTGGTATCTCCATTACGGCCCCTTTGTCGTGGCGACGACTCGCCCTGAGACCCTCTTTGGCGATACAGCTGTTGCTGTCCATCCAAGCGATGAACGTTATGCCCAGTGGATTGGCAAGGAGATCGCCCATCCTCTGACAGGGCGTCTGATCCCTGTCATTGCCGACCCTCATGTGGACCCCCAATTTGGAACGGGCGTCGTCAAGATCACACCGGCTCATGATCCCAACGATTATGAGATGGCCTTGTGCCATCAGCTTCCCCTTTGCAATATCATGACTCCCGACGGGCGCCTCAACGAGGAGGCAGCCGAATTTGCAGGGATGACAATGGAAGAGGGGCGAGGAGCTGTTGCCAAAAAGCTCGAAACCCTTGGCCTCCTCCTCAAACGGGAACCCCATACCCATCGCGTGGGCTTAAGCTACCGCTCAAAAGCGGTCATTGAACCCTATCTTTCTGAGCAGTGGTTTGTAAAAACGAGTGAATTTAGCAAACAGCTCCACACCGCCGTCTCTGAAGGAAGGGTGGAGATGATCCCCAAAAGTTGGGAGCACACCTACTTTCATTGGATTGATCACTTGCGCGACTGGTGCATCAGCAGACAGCTTTGGTGGGGACACCAAATTCCGGTCTGGTACCACAAAGAAGATCGAAGCCGAAAAATTTGTTACGATGGAGAAGGGCTCCCCCCTCAAGTCGCTGCAGAGCCCGATCACTGGTTCCAAGATCCCGATGCGCTCGACACCTGGTTTTCTTCGGCTCTATGGCCTTTTTCGACCCTCGGCTGGCCTGATCAGACGGCTGATCTCGCCCATTTTTACCCCACAAGTGTCCTTGTCACGGGGCATGACATCCTCTTTTTCTGGGTCGCTCGGATGATTTTAATGGGAGAATATGCTCTTCGAAACGTCCCCTTCACCCAAACCTTTATCCATGGCCTGATCTATGGGCGCAGCTACTGGCGTCAAAAAGAGGATGGAACCATCGCCTATGTCGGCGATGAAGAGAGGCGCGCTTATGATAGTGGAAAAACTCCCCCCTCCGACGTCCACTCCAAGTGGGAAAAGCTCTCTAAGTCTAAAGGAAATGTGATCGATCCTTTGGAGATCATTTCAGAATATGGGACCGATGCGATGCGGATGGCGCTTTGCCTTGCGGGGCCTCAAAATCCCCAAATCGACCTCGATCGGCGCAGGCTTGACGAGCAGCGCTCCTTTGCCAATAAGATATGGAATGGGGCCCGCTTTATCTTTATGAATTTATCAGATCTGACTCCAGAACTTTTTGGAAAGGGACTCAACCTCGATCACCTGCACCTTGAAGATCGGTGGCTTTTATCCCTTCTCAACCGAACTGCGCGTCTTGTCAATCATCGGCTCGAAAATTATGCCTTTGATCATGCAGCTACTGCGGCCTATGAGTTTTACTGGAACGATTTTTGCGCCTATTACCTTGAAATTGCCAAGCCGATCCTCTTTGGAAAATCGGGAAGTGCAATAGACCGAGTCAATAAACAGCGCCTTCTCTTGATCGCCCTTTTATGGGCACTTCGCCTGCTTCATCCGATGGCTCCCTTCATCACTGAAGAGCTTTTCCAAAAGCTCAAGGGACAATTTTCCTCCACCCGCCCTGTGGCCACTGCTGATCCCTACACGCTTGAGGCCCACCTTGCCCTCACCTCCCCTGCGTGCATCGTCGCCCCTTATCCTCAGCTCCTCTGCGATGAGGACATGAGCGCGAAAATTGAGGGGGATTTTGAGCTGATGCAGAAAGTGATCTACACGATCCGCAACATTCGAGGAGAGCTTCAAGTACCGCCGGGCATGGGAACCGATATCCTGTTTGTGGGGAGTGCTGGGGATGAGCTCTTGCAACTGGTGCAACGCTACCAGCATCTTTTGCCAGCGCTGCTCAAGGTGGGCAAGATTGAATTTCATTCTAAGGAGCCCGCCCGTATTTCTGGCAGTACGGCGATCATGGGAGCGCTCAAGATTGTCATTCCCCTTCCCGCAGAGCTGTTATCTCAGGAGAAGGCTCGCCTACAAAAGCAGCGGGAAAAGCTTAAACTGCAGATCACTTCTATTAAAGGGCGTCTAGAGAACCAAGACTTTGTCAAGCGCGCTCCCGCCGAGCTGATTGCCAAGAACAAGGCGGATCTTCAAGCAGCCGAAAAAGAGCTCCTCCATCTCAGCAAGAAAGAAGAAGAGATGGAAAAGGGCTAGTACGGATCAAAATTAAAAATTTCGTTAGGATATAGTCTTCTCATATCTTCTATATCCGGCTTATTCACAACGGTTTGCGATTATTTTCTGTGGGAATGTCATCAAAATGATAACATTCATACATGAGCAGAAAGAGCTGTCTTTTTGAAATCGCCGACCGTCAACAGGGATACTTCACTACCCAACAGGCAGTAAAGTGTGGCTACTCCCGCACAAACCTCCATCGTTATGTGGCTTCCGGAGAGTGGGTGAAAGAGCAGCGTGGCATTTATCGACTAGTTCATTAGACCTCTTTCGAAATTGATGAGGAGAGCGAAAGCATGAGGTTAGCAAGTAGAAGTCTCGGGCTGCTCTTGCGCTTGCGCGCATTGGAGCAGAATAGGCTATGAGAAGAAAGGCCTCAT
>JAFEGQ010000220.1 GCA_018239785.1 Verrucomicrobiota bacterium | reverse complement strand
GCAGCGAGATGAGGCCTTTCTTCTCATAGCCTATTCTGCTCCAATGCGCGCAAGCGCAAGAGCAGCCCGAGACTTCTACTTGCTAACCTCATGCTTTCGCTCTCCTCATCAATTTCGAAAGAGCTCTAATATAATCGTGAATTCCACAGCATCTTCCCTTGTTAAAATTCGCATAATTACGAAAATTAAGAAAATCTAGAGTTTGGAAAACACTAAGATGCAAGAAAATTTACGTCAAGATAAGAGTTAAGGTCACAACAAGGTTGTTGGTCGCATGAAGGGCGATAGGGGCCCAAAGGCTCTGCTCCCTTTCGTACAGAAATCCCAAAAATAAGCTCAAGAAAAACAGCTGCGCCACAATTTCGAAATTTGACCATCCTTGAGAAAGAGCAAAATGAGAAAGAGCAAAGATGCAAGAGGCGAGAAGAATTGCTCTCCCGCGATTCATGTGGCAGCGCAACCACGTTTGCAAAAGCCCTCGAAAGAAAAACTCCTCCACAACGGGAACGATGAGGGCGATGTAAACTGCCATGCAATAATAAAGAACAGGCTCGGAGGTCAATTGATTAAACTGCTCAATGGCTAATTGAGAGGTCTCTTCGACCCCTGTGATCTTCTCCACGACCCACCCCACGAGGCGGCCGACAAATGCTGAAACAGGGAAGGCAAAAAGCCAGGCGTAGATCCCCGCCCAAAACCGCACTTCTTGTCCCCAAATCACAGAGATCAAGCGGTGGTGGAACAGGCGAAAAGCGCCCAGGACTGCTCCAAAACCCAGCAAGGAAGCCAACATGGAGAGCCAAACGTTGTAAGAGGGGGCAACGTGAACCCAAACTCCGATGAGCAATTGAACGACTAAATAAACGATCACCGCTTCGGCAAGGAAAGCAAAATAGACGGGCGACCTCCCCTCTCCCCAACGGAGGGGAATCTCTCTGAAAGAAAAAAAGCGACTGCGCCACCCATAGAAAAGGGCAACACAAGCCCAAACCCCCACAAAAATCAAACTGACCCATTTCTCTTCCATCTCAGCCTAAGATAAGCGATGTTATGTATATACCCAATCTACTTTTTGAAGTAGATTGGGAACATGGGAGCCATTGCTGGTGTCGTTTATCCTGAATTGCAGCCAATTGCAGGGGCAGTGAAACCCGCTATTGAGGTGATGGCTGCCCGCTGCAGCGATCTCCCTGATAACTATCTTTTTAAAAATGTCGAACTGAGCGTCCGAGGATCTCCCGTAGGATTCGATCAACGCCATCAAACCGCTCTCATCGTTGATGGGGACATTCTCAACATCAAAGCCTTAAGCCACCTTTTGAAGGGATCTGGATATACGATCGATGGCTTATCACTCCCACAGCTCCTCATCCGCGCTTACGAGCATTGGGACCGCAAGTTCATCGAACATCTCGAAGGAAGCTTTGCAATTGCCCTCTTTGATCAGCGGAAACGAGAGCTGACGCTGTTCCGAGATGCCCTTGGCATCAAACCCCTCTATTGGACGCATCAAGGAGGCTATTTCCTTTTTGCCAGCGAACTAAAAGCGATTCTTGCTACGGGACTCGTCGCTCAATCTCCTGCAAAAGATGCCCTTGGGGCCTACCTCCACTTCGGCTACATCCCCTCTGACCTCTCCCCCATTGAGGGGGTCAACAAACTTCTCCCTGGGCATACTCTACGATTCTCTCACGCGAGGGGAATCTCCCTAAAACTCCACCCCTGTCAAAATGCTCAACAAGGACCGATTTCCTCTTCTCAACTAGAACGAACTGCATGTCTAAAGGAAATTTTAGAAAAAGCCATGCAACGGCAAGTCCCCCCTAAGGGGCAGATCGGCTATGTCGCTTCGGGAAGCAGCGGCTCTGCTTGTCTCGCACAAATGCTTGCACAAGAGGGAACAAAAGATCGCACCCACGCCCTGGCCCTTGGCTTTATCGAAGGCAATCCTGAAGAGGTGCAAACTGCCGAGCTCATCGCCAGACAATTTGACCTCCCGCAACGGACCTATACCCTCTCTCCTGCAGCTCTTCTAGAGGATCTTGTGCGGGTCACTTGGCAGCTTGATGAGCCAGGAGCTGACCCAGCAGCCTTGAGCCTTTGGCGTTTATGCAGACAATCTCAAGGCTCCATCCACACGCTCTTTTGTGATGTGGGGAGTCAGGAGTTGTTAACGGCAAATAGCCGTTTTGATCCCTCACTCCCTCTAGAACGGCCCAAAAACCATGCCAGTTCTTTTCTCCTCTCTTGTCTTAAATATTTACATCTCCCTTCAGCACTTCGCCTCTTGCGCCACACCAGTTTCTCCTCCTATTTTTTGCAAAAAATTGCGAACCAAGCGCTTTTTGTTCCTGAGGTGCTCAAGGAAATTTCTCCCGAACTGAGCTCTGCATTCAGCCCCGATCTTTACTTCAAACGGTTTCAAAACGTCTCAGATACATCCAAGCTCGCCACCACCTATCTGCATTTTGAAATGCGCACTCACCTCACAGATAAACTTCTGCTCGAGTACGATCGCCTCACATGTCCCAATCGCATCACCTACTACTCCCCCTTTCTCGATCCACAACTGATCAACTTCATCACTTCGTTGCCTCATGAAGACACTGATCCCTTTGAACGCCTCGTGCCTCAATTCAAACTCCCCCCCAGAAAAAGCCTTTCCTCTTTCCTAAGCCCCTACTTGCACGATGCAGCTGTCAGACGCGCGCTCGAATATCTCCAACAAGGCACTTTAATCGAAGCGGGATGGATCAATCGCAAGTGGCTGAAGAATGCCCTGACGGGGCACACCCATCCTCCAACCACCTTCTCTCAGCTGTGGGCACTGCTCACCTTGGAGATTTGGTTTCGCCTCTACATTAATTCTCCCATCTCCCTCACACCCCCAACCGTCTCTGCCATCACTTTTCTCAGGAGAGAATAAGGCAACGAAAGAGGATAGGCGTGAAAAAAACTTTACCGCAGAGGAAAACCAGGGGATGCGTCTTTGCCGCATAGAAAAAAGTGCCAGAGGCTGATCCTGACAGAGGAAGGATTCCTTAAGGCTGCTACGTTCCCGTCCTGACCTGGTTCGGAACTTCCCCTTCCAAGGGGCCCCCGGCGATAGAAACTATAACACCTCTTGGCAACTTTGTCACGAACTCTGGTGAGACAATTCCTGTAAGCTTCTGACAAGCGCCTGTTCTGCATTTAAACCCGCTTTGTGCGCCTGGCGAACCACCTGCCAAAGTTGCGCAGCGAGCTCTGATTCGGGATCAGAAGGAGGAGGAGGCTGCAAATCGGGATCTGCTTTCAGCCGTTTTTGAATGCGCGCAAGAGCTGGGAGCGTTTTATCGTCTGTCACAGGTGATGAGGGCTTTCCTTGCTTCTCTTGCGCTTTGATCGCCCTCCACTGCTGCCGCACATCCTCTTCGGTATGGCAAACCACATCGCCAAACACATGGGGATGGCGCCGAATCAACTTCTCGACGACTCCGTTTAAAGTCTGTTCTATGGTAAAATGGCGCCCTTTTTCCCCGAGCTTGCAGAGAAACACACAGTTAATGAAAAGATCTCCGATCTCCTCACAGAGGTGGTCATAGTCCTTGAGGTTAATCGCCTCAATGACTTCATGAGCCTCTTCTAGCAAGTAGTGGCGCATACTCTCAAAAGTTTGGTTGCGATCCCAAGGGCATCCTGTAGGAGCGAGGAGTGCTTCCATCACATCACACAAACGGGAAAATTCTTTCATGGCTGAATCGCCTCTATGTTTAGGCTAAAAGGAGAGCTGCTTTTGTCCTTGTAAGCCGCATGATCTGTTTGACGAGGATCCCACAATCGGATGTCTTGAAAGCCAGCCGTTTTGAGATAGTGAGTCAAGAGGGGATGGTCAAAAATCATGCCGTGATAATCGTAAGAGGTGCGTTGTGCCCCCACAACAGCTTCAATCACATCGCTAATTTTCTCAGAGGTCAGGTAATAACGACACACTTGAGCAAAATCGGGAACAGAAAGACGCAGCACACCCCCAGACTTGAGCTTGCGCCCCCAAAGGCGCAAAACATCCTCTATCTCGTGCCAACCCACATGCTCAAGGCAATAAGAGGCGTAAACAATTTCACACGATTCATCAGTGATTTTTTCTAATCGCCTAATATCGTCGATCAAGTCGACCCCTGGCATCGGCTCAAGGTCCAGATTCATCCAACCCGGCAAAATGCATTCGCCACAACCAATATGGAGCTTCATTCACTCACCTCGAGCGCCACTTTACCCTAAATCCTCTTATTCTTAAAGAATCGAAAAATATAAACTTTTTTTCATTTATTTGCCGCAAGGGGTAGTGTCAGCTATAATCTCTAACCTCTACGTGAAGAGGAAACGAGGAGCCAAAATGCCCAGCATCTTTATCGCAGCTACCGCGCAACATGTAGGGAAAACGACCCTCTGCTTAGGCATTCTCTCTGGACTATTTAAGCGCTTTGAGAAGGTCGGCTTCATCAAGCCCATCGGTCAGCGGCACGTCGAAGTCAGTGAGGGGCAACACGTCGATAAAGATGCCGTCCTATTTCGAGAGCGATTCAACCTCGACATCCCCTATAGCGACATGAGTCCTGTGTTAGTCCCTACGGGATTTACCCGAGATTATCTCGATGGAAAAATTGAATACACTCTCTTGAAGCAGCGGATTTGCGAGAGCTTTGAACGGGTACGCCGTCAACATCACTTTACCGTTGTGGAAGGAACAGGTCATGCAGGTGTCGGATCGATCATCGACCTCAACAATGCCGACGTCGCTGCAGCTCTTGGACTTGAAGTCGTTTTAGTCTCTACGGGGGGCTTAGGCTCTGCATTTGACCAACTGGCCCTCAACTGGGAGCTTTTGAAATCCCGAGGGGTCAAAGTGAGGGGGATCATCCTCAACAAAGTTCTCCCTGAAAAGATTCCTATGGTTCTCGAATACATCCCAAAAGCCTTGAAAAAATGGGATGTGCCCCTCTTAGGGTGTATCCCCTACTCTGAGCTCTTACAAGCACCGACGATGCGAGATTACGAGCTCCTCTTTGGCGTTTCCCTGATTGCAGGAGAGATGCATCGCTATCGCCACTTTCTCAATGAACGCTTTGTCGCTACCACAGCTCAACAGGGCTTACATAGCGCAAAGCGCAGTGAGCTCATTATCACCCACTCCTCCAGAGACGACATCATCCATGCGACGATTGAAGATGAACTGCGCTCTCGAGAAGAGCGTTCCGAAGGAGATTTAGAGCGGGGCATGATTCTCACTGGGCATATCCCCCCAAGTCATGCGATGATTGAAGCGATCAAACGGGCCCAAATCCCTGTGCTCTATGTTCCCCTATCGAGCTATAAAGCGCTGCAAATGATCGCTGGATTTACAGCAAAAATTAGACGCGAGGACATCTGTAAAGTGGAAAAAGCCATTCATTTAGTCGAAGAACACATTCAATTTGAGCTTCTTTGCCATGGGTAAAAAAGTCGTAATCGCCATGTCAGGAGGGGTCGACTCCTCCGTTTGCGCCGCAATGATGCATCACGAGGGCTATGACTGCATAGGGATGACCATGCGCCTTTATAAGGGCAAGGAAGCCGAAAGCTGCTCTGATAAAAGCTGTTGTGGAGATGAGTCGGTTGAAGATGCGCGCCTCGTTTGCGAAACCCTAGGAATTCCCTTCTTCGCGATTAACTTTAGAGAAGAATTTTGGGAAGGGGTGGTGCAGGTCTTTGCCCGCGAATATTATGCCGGAAGAACTCCGAGCCCTTGTATCTTGTGTAACGAAAAACTTAAATTTGATTCACTCTATAAAAAAGCCATCGAAGTGGGCGCTGAAAAAGTTTGTACGGGGCATTACGCACAAATTCACTTCAATGAAACAGATCAGCGGTGGAATCTCCTGCGCGGCGTCGATCCTTTAAAAGATCAAAGCTATTTTCTCTTCTCCATGACGCAAGAACAGCTTGCAAAAACGCTATTTCCCTTAGGCGATAGGACAAAAACAGAAATTCGGGCCATTGCCGGCAAAGAACAGCTCGTCACCGCCAATAAGCCCGAGAGCCAAGACATCTGCTTTATCCCCGATGGCAATTACGCCCGCTTTATCGAAAAGCACTTTCCCCACCTCAAAGGGGAAAAAGGGGTGGTGCGTCATGTCGATGGGCAGCATTTGGGAGAGCATGAAGGGATTCACACCGTGACGATCGGCCAGCGCAAAGGGCTCAAGATCGCTTTTGGAGAACCTCTTTATGTGACGAAAATTGACTCAGAAACAGGTGAAGTGCAGGTGGGCCCCAAAGAGGCCCTGGAAAGACTTGAATTTAAGGTTGAGCGGGTCAATTGGATTGCAAAAGATCCAGACATTGGAGAAAGTTTTGAACTCCACGTGCGCCTCCGTTCAAGGGGACCAGAAGCGCTAGCCACCGTCACCCGTTGTGATCACAATTCTGCCCACATCCGCTTTAAGACTCCTCAGCGGGCGATCACTCCAGGCCAAGCTGCTGTTTTCTATAAAGAAAATTTTGTTTTTGGAGGGGGGTGGATAATTTAAAAAAATATATATAATTTAAAAGAATGATAAACTTCTGTATTTTTTTAAACAATCGAATTCTAGGATCTCGCAATGGAAAACTTTCCAGTAATTGATGATAAAAAATCTCCGATTAACGGACAAAAAACTCGACAATCATGTCATCCTGCCTGCAAAATAGCCATTCCTCTCTTCCTCGGCCTTACTGGAGCAGCTATCTTTGCCGTTCTCCAATTGAAAAAAAAGCTCTCCCCTCAAGCAGCTGCTATTGGAGGAGCTACTTGCGCCGCAGTAGCTCTTACCGGAAGTGCCATCTTAAGTTATGGCTCTCCTGTCCTTTCAAAGGAAGACATCTTAGAAAAAGTCAAAGCTAATCAAACAGGACAGATTCTGGACCTTAAAAACTTGGATCCTAAACTCACTGAGAAAGAGGTAAAAGAGTTATTCATTGCCATCGTTTCTAATTTGCCCGAAGAATCCACCCTCAAAAAGATCACAAACTGCCCCTCCTTCACAGTGTCTCTATCAAAGTTTGAAAAAGAGCAGAGAAAGAGCGCGATTGCGCTGCTCCCTGAAAATGCGAACATGCCGACTTTGGGCTTCAAAACCAAGAAAGAAATATTAGAAAAAGTTAAAACTAACACAACTGCAGAGACTTTAGACCTTGAAGACTTGGACCCTGCATTAGATGAGGAGGGGGTGAAGCAGCTATTCATTGACATCGTCTCTCAATTGCCCGAAGGCTCGAATCTAAAAAAAATTACAAACTGCCCCCCTTTTACGGTGTCAATCAAAGAAATTGATAAAAAAAATCAGTACAGCGCGATCGTGTTGTTCCCTAAAGACCAGCATGTCAAAATGAACTGCGATCAGGCAATGTATTACGACTGTTCTGGGACGTGCAGTATGGATTACGCGAATGGATTAAACAACAAAAGTATCACTTTTTCTCATCTTATTTTAAGAAATCCCACTAATGAATTCCTGGAAATCATGAAAAACGCTACTGTGCAGCGCCTCACATTCATGAGTGAGTACAAGATTGCAAATGGTGAACAAGCACTCGAAGCGATAAAATCAATGAACCCCGATGAAATCTCTTTGGAACTTGAAATGCCTCAAGAAGGTCAGTCATTCATCAATTGGAATCAACTCAACTCCACACATGATGTTTCTTTTGAAATAACGACAAAAAAAATAGAAGAAAATAAAGCGCATTGGGAAAACAAGGAAGAAGTAAGCGACACTCTTACAGATTGGCAGCAGACGGAAAACTTATTGGAATCATTAAAGAAAAGTTTTGTTAGAGGAGAGTTAAATGTTGTTTGTCTGTGCAATTTCCGCAATTTTAGTCAAGATAATTTAAAAGAGATTGTCTGGCATGGGACTCTCAAGAAAAAACAAGAGACATTGTAACTCCTTTTTCGCTCTATCCCCCCACAACGGTGATGTGAATTTCTACTTTGTGCTCTCTGTGGTTACAGCTTTTATTTTTTACTAAAGAGAGCGCAGAATGGGAATTTCGAAAGAAGCCCTAGAAAGGTGCGCCTCCGTTCAAGGGGGCCAGAAGCGCTAGCCACTGTCACTGGGCTCGATCACAATTCTACCCACATCCGCTTTAAAACTCCTCAACGGGTGATTCCTTCATATCAAGCCACTGCTTTATATAAAGAAAATTTTGCTTTTGACAGCGAAAGGATTGTTTAAACTAATTTATTCTATTTCAAAGAAACACAAGTTTCTTTATAGTTTATTTTCAATCCTCAATCTTTATGGAGACTCATCAGGAAGACATGAATGTAGAGACTACATCTTCTCCGAATCACACAAACAACTCTCAAAAACCGTCTTATCCTACTTCCAAAGTCGCCATCCCCCTCTTCCTCGGTCTCGCTCGAGCAGCTATTTTTACCACTCTTAAACTTCAAAAAAAGATATCCCCTCAAGCAGCTGCGATTGCCAGCGCTACTTGCACCGCTGCAGCTCTTATCGGAAGTGTCAGCTTAGGTGGCGCTGCGCCCGCCCCTTCTCATCGTTCAATAGGAGAAATCTTAAACAAATACCTAGCTAACACAGCGGTAGAGGTTCTGGATCTTTCTATCTTAGACCCTACAACTCCCCCAGAAAAAGCAAAGGAATTATTTATAGAGATTATCGTTAACCAACGCCCCTCCTTAAGAAAGATCATTAACTGCCCTCCCTTGGTGTTGTCGCTCTCAGAATTTAAGACAGAAGAGCAAAAAACAAGAGCGACTTCCCTACTCCCTGAGGGGAGTAGATTCATCTGCACAAAGGAAGAAATAATAGAGAAAGTCAAAGCGAATACTGAAGAAATTTTAGACCTCACTAACTTAGACCCTAAATTAAACGAACAAGATATAAAAAAATTGTTTATTGACATCATTTCTGCTTTGCCTCAAAACTTTTCCCTCAAACAGATCACCCATTGTCCCTCTTTTACGCTGCGATCCTCAGAATTTGATAAAAACCTCTTGTACCGTGCAATTGCACTGCTGCCTAAGGATCAACAAATCAAAATGTCTGTGGACCAGGCTACCTTTGACAGTTCTGTCTCATCAGACCTCGCATTTGCAAACGGAATAAATAATAAAAATATCCATTTTTCTCATCTCACCTTAGAAAATACTGATAATAAATTATTGGATATTATGAAAAATACTAGCGCAACTCACCTTGTGCTTGCAGGCAACTATCAAATTGCAGACGGGCAGCAAGCTCTTGAAGCGATAAAAATGATGAGTCCCAATGAGATCTCTTTTAATTTTCCAAAAGATCTCAAAGAATATTATCGAATTATCGATATTGGCAAACTAAATAATAATTACGATTTATACTTTACAATTTCCCCTGAAAAAACACAGGAGAATCAAGTAGCTTATGAGAGTGTAGAGTCATCTACGAAAACAGTTATCTCTCATTTTCAGCAACACGGAATCCTCAGCTTTAGCCTCTTCAATGGATCTCGCAGCTTTAGCGATAAGGGTCTCGAAAATATTCAATTTCAAGGGTTCCTCAAGAAAAAACAATCTTCGTTCGTGTAATTCTATGGAAACAAAGCCGATTGCCCT
Organism: Verrucomicrobiota bacterium; assembly: GCA_018239785.1. Lineage (GTDB taxonomy): Bacteria > Chlamydiota > Chlamydiia > Chlamydiales > JAFEGQ01 > JAFEGQ01. The sequence goes on along the minus strand of JAFEGQ010000220.1, from coordinate 7,059 downwards.
ATCTCTAGCCTGCAACGAAGCCCCCTATAATTGGGCTTGCAAAATTGCCTTCCCCTTATTCATTGCGGGAGCAGGGGCTTTTACTTTCTTAAGAATTCGAAAAAAACTCTCCCTGCGCACGGCAATTAGCGGAGGAAGTACTTGCGCCTTAGCTGCTCTCATTGGCATCAGAAGCCTTTGTTGTGCTTCTCAAAAGCTCTCTTCAGCCAGGGTCTTAGAGCAAATCAAGACGAAGACCCTCGGAGAGACTTTAGACTTTTCAAATCTGGACCCCCATGTGACCCCCAAAGAACTGTTTCTAGCCATCCTCCATCATTGGAACGAAGCATCGAACTTAAAACAAATCGTCAACTGCCCCTCATTTGCGTTATCTGAAAGCGAAATCCCCTCCGATATCTCCCCCGCGGCAGTATGCACACTCCTTCCGACAAACGCCTCTTTGCATCTCAATGCGCGAGTGATTCGCTGTCAAGAAGATTCGGAAGATCTAAAAAATCTCGAAGATCTATTAAAGGCAAAGCCCGACAAAAATCTCTTGATTTCTTCTTTAACGCTCGTTGATCCCATAGATAAAGTTTTAAAAATTTTTGAAACTGCTTCTACAGACTGCCTTCGCTTTGAAGGCAAGTGGAAGATCGAAAATCCTAAGCAGGCTCGCAAGTCAATCCAAAAACTCTTACCCTTGAACATTGAGTTTAAATTGGACTTCTCACCCAAAAAAATCGACCCAACAAAGCTCACTTTAGAACGAGTACGCATATTATCTCAATTGCGACCAGAGTCAGCAACCAATGTCGATTGGAGCCGATTACATACTCAGTATGAATGGGTTTTTAAAATATTAACGCCTCAAACCAAAGAAAATAGAGAACTTTGGTTAGAAGTTGAGGATAACCTTTCTTATTGGAAGAATTATTTCGATAGAGGAAACAACAGAGCAAGTCCTAGCCAGGAAATTTTATTTTTCGACCGTTATCCAGAGATTCCAGAGATTCAATGGAAGTGTTGGCTTCAAAAACGCCCTGGTTGAGCCCCCTCTTTCCCCAAAAAAGCTAAGTAAAGCTCCTCCCCTGTTAAAGAGCGGGTGCAAAGGCCGGTTCCACAGCTGCGCAAGAGAGGACAGCGCCGCTCAAACACCTGCCCATAAGGGCAACTCCCCTGCAAATGGCGATGTTGATTGCCCATCGGCCGGTACTTCAGCGCAGAAGAAGGGCCAAAGACCGAAAAGCTCGGCGTCTTTGTCGTCCCACAAAGGTGTAAAGGGAGAGAATCGACCGCAAATACGATATCCACTGCGCTCATGAGCTTTTGCAGTTGAGGCACCGAAAGTTTAGGCAACACCGTGCTGCCATCTGGAAAAGCCCGTTGCAATCTCTTTGCTAACTCCCTCTCCTCATGATTTCCCCAAAGCCATAAAAAATGGTACCCGTGAGAGGCGCGCACCAAACGGCAAAATTCAACAAGCGCTTCATCGCTCAATCTCTTGTTTTTCCAAGCAGAACCCGGGCAAACGAGCATGACGGGAGCTGGCAAGTCGATAGGGAGAAGCTCTGCTGCTAGAGAAACACCCCTTTCTACAAAGGGAGTGCGATCTTTGTAAAAGGCGCGCACTAAGTGGAGATATTCGCTGCGGGCATTTTCTCCTGGAGGGGGGTCAAAACGGCAATTGGTCACTAAGAGATTGGGCCACTCATGAACACTCTTGCGCCCAAAACCCACCTTGTGCTCGGCGCGAGCCATAGCTGTAAAAATGGCAGACTTGCAATTCCCCTGCAAATCAAAGACCACCTCATACTTCTCTTTGCGCAACGTCCGATAAAAAGAGAAGAACCCCTTTAAATCCTTCCCCCGCCTCCACGCATGAGTGTTGACCTTCAACACGCGGCGCACTCGGGGATGAGCTTCAAGAAGCTCGGCAAACTTCTCCTCAACGACCCAATCCACTTCTCCCAAATAATCGGCGGCAGGAAATGTCTGAATGAGGTCGCCAAGGGAAGAGGTTTTAATGATGAGCGGAATCAAAACAGCCTCGCCATCACCTTCTTAAAGTCAGCAGGTAACGCCTCTTCTAACACCACCTTCTCCCCTGTTATCGGATGGGGAAAAATGAGCCGTTGCGCATGCAACATATGTCTAGGCACTGGTTCGCAACAGGTAAAGGCGCGGCAATACTCCCCATCTCCCAAGATCGGATGCCCCAACCGCTTTAAATGGATCCTCAGCTGATGGGTCCGCCCAGTCTGGGGAGCCAAGAGGAGGTGGGAAGCTGCTTGAGTTGCTCGAACCACTTGCCAGTAGGTCTCAGCTTTTTGCCTTCCAATTCTCCCAGAGGTGGTGCCACTGCCCTCCATCTCCCCATCGACAAGGGCGACGTAGCGCTTTTTCACCTGCTGGTCCCTAAAGAGGAGATCCATCGCTTGAACAACAGCTTCCGTTTTTCCAAATAGCAAGAGGCCTGAAGTATCGCGATCAAGGCGGTGAAGAGCTGTCCCCTCCACCTGCTCACACACTTGATCATGTGTCAAACCGGGGGGTTTAAAGTAAGCGATCAAATGCTCATCTTCCCACCTCTTTGCCAAACGCAGCGAGGTGGATTCGAAAAAAAACTCCACTAAATCGCCGCGGCGCAACTCTCGACACCCATAGCGCTCTAATCGTCCATTGACCCGACATCGGTTCCGGTCGATGAGCCCTTTGATTTTGCGCGTCGACCAATCCAAACCCAGCTCTTTTTGAAGAAAAGTTTGCAGCTTTTCCCCGGCTTGCCTCTCAGAGACGATAAATTGCTTCACTTCCATGCGACGAGAATAGCATATTTCTGATATGTTTTGCCCCAAAAAAGGGAGGGAAAACAATGCTTTCCATCGATCTAAGAGGAAAAAAAGCCTTTATCGCCGGAATTGGAGATGACCAAGGCTTTGGCTGGGCCATCGCCAAAATGCTCGCCGCTGCAGGAGCTACCCTCTATATCGGAACATGGACTCCTATTTTAAATATTTTTACAACTGCTTGGAAAAATGGGAAGTTTGATGCTTCGCGCGAGTTGCCTAACGGCTCTTTGATGGAATTTGCGCAGGTCTATCCTCTCGATGCGAGCTTCGATTATCCCGAAGATGTTCCGCAAGAGATCCGTGAAAACAAGCGTTATAAGGATGTCAGTGCCTACACGGTGAGTGAGGTGGCACAACAGGTAGAACAAGAGCATGGCAAGATCGATATCCTCATCCACTCTCTTGCTAATGGTCCCGAAGTGAAAAACCCCCTCCTCAAGACCTCGAGAAAAGGGTATTTAGCGGCCCTGAGCGCTTCTGCTTATAGCTTTGTGAGCTTGATTCAACATTTTGGCCCTCGGATGAACCGAGGGGGAAGCGCTCTTACATTGAGCTATTTAGCTTCCGAGCGGGCTATTCCAGGCTATGGTGGGGGGATGAGTTCTGCCAAAGCTGCTTTAGAATCGGACACCAAAATGCTCGCTTTTGAAGCGGGGCGTGAGTGGGGTCTGCGCATCAACGCCGTCTCAGCGGGGCCACTTGCCAGCCGAGCAGCAAAAGCCATTGGAATGATCGAGAAGATGGTCCTCTATTATGAGGCAAACTCTCCTCTCAAAGAAGAGCTCAAAGCAGAGCAGGTGGGAGCAGCGGCAGCATTCTTATCTTCACCGCTAGCCTCTGCGATTACAGGAGAAGTTCTCTACGTAGACAACGGTTATCATGCGATGGGCATGGCTACAGAGGTTCCGAAAGAAGCGTAAGCGTTCCCTTTCTCTGTGCTCTCTGGTGGAAAAAATAAAATATATAACCACAGAGAGCACAGAGAAAAACCACTTAAATTGTTATGCAGTTTTCCGCTTAATTTTGAAGGATCCTCATAGCGTCTTGATCGAAAGCGTTGCGCAAAGGAGCAAAGGCATTGTCAATATTTTTCTTAGCTGCATTGCGCTTCTCTTCGTAAGGCGCGACCCGGTAGTTATACTCATCTTCGGTAGCTTCCTCTAATTCGTATGCAGCTCTTTGCCCTTGGTATGCCCCATAGGCCTGAAAGCCCCCTACCGCCTTGGGGAAAAACCCGTCTTGCTGGAGGTTGTCCTGCGCGCGATCGAGCTGCCAATTTGCCTCTTGGCGAAGTCGAGACGCATAGACTTTATCTCGCGATTTAGCTGCTCTTAGATGAGAGGTTTGCCCGCTGAAAAGTTTTTCAATGTCCGCGCAATCTTGTTGATAAAGAGCGCGCATCTGCAGATAGAATTGAGCGACTTTGTGAAGTTTAGCGATTTGCTGAGGGTCTTGTTGTCCCCCAAAGAGCCGATAGCGGACTAAATCATCAGCTCCTAAACGCTCTGCTTGAGTCCCACATCGACTGCTGCGCATGATCTTCCAATCGTTGATCGAATCGACAAACTGTGTGAAGGAGGTGCCAGGAAACGCATTGCGCTTCTCTTGAGCAACACCTGGAGAATCCAAATCGAGATAGCTAAAGCGATCCCAAAGAGCATAGCCCACCCCCACCACCCCAACAACGGCCCCAGCGGTCTGCGTCAGTTGGCGAAAAAAGCGAGAGTGAATCGAGCGGCTCCGATGAAAAGCCAAGCCACACGCAATGATCGCTACGAGCCCCACCCCATTTTGGCGCCACGTCACCTCTTGGGTGGGTGTCAATGTCCCGAAGGGGGCCACCTGAGGAAGCCGTTGGAGCAAATTTTGCGCGGTTTGCTGAGTAATAGCATCCGACTGTGTATAGGCAGTACGAGACTGCTGATAGCGAGTGCTTGGAGCATTACCTTCAAAGGGAGCCCACTGCTGAAATTGAGATCGTTGCATGTGACCCATTTTAAGGAATGTTCAAGATCAATTCAACTTAACTATTTCCTTAATCGCCTTTTCAAGCCCCTCAATGATCCCCATTTCTTGACTGGAAGGGGCAATAAGGGTGGCAATTTCTTTAATTTCTTGAGGAGCTGTCGCCATCGCGATGGAGATGTCGGCCTCTTGGAGGAGAGCAAGGTCGTTCCAATCATCCCCAGCGGCAATAACGGGAAGGTCGTCACCCATCTGCTCGCGAAAATGGCGCAATGCGCTCCCTTTATTGGCTCCAGCTGCTGTAATCAGCAACACTCCATAGCCGGGGCGCAACGGGTCTTTGATGAGGCTATGCTCCACACCCGCTGGCAGGAGGAGCTGGCGTAAACGCTCAAACTGATCGAAAACCTTCGCGTAGACAAAATTCTCTAAAAATGAAAACTCCTCCACTTCTACCCACAGTTCTGTTGTGAAGCTCCTTCTGCGCCTCAAGTACTCCCGACCCGCTTGGGAATGCAGAGAAGGGCGCCAATAACAGCGATTGCCCTGATCGATATTGGTGTGAAAAAGGGGCTCGATCCCTTGCTCCTTAAGAGCATTGAATAAGGTAACCGCTAGAGAAGGGGAAATCTCACATCTCCAAATGATTTTCGAAGACGGCATCTGCAAAATCGCAGCCCCATTGTAGATCGCATAATAGAAAGGGAACTCACACACTTTCAGGACTTCCCACCCATAGGAAAACGTTCTCCCAGTCACAAAGATGAGGAGCCAACCTGTTTGCGCAAGATGTTTGAGGTAGAGTTGCACTTGCGAAGGCATCTGGTGCCCCTCGGCTGTCACAGTGCCATCAATGTCGAGTGCAATGATCCCTTTGTTCAAATTCTCATCTCCCAGTACACTCATCTCATGCTGAGACGAATCTTTTTCACCTGCTGCTTAACTTGTCACCTCATTGCCTCCCCAAGCTCCGAAGAGATCTTGACAGAAGCTGAAACACAGCTGACACAGTACGATTTCAAGGGGCAACTCTTCAAGCTTCTTCTGACCGCCTCACTCCTCATTGCTGGCCTCGCAGGAGGCGCTTATGCGATCAAACGCCTAGGGCGCAGCCGGCTGATGAGCAATGGAGAAGGGGGAAAAATGCGGATCTTGATCAGAAGACCCTTAAGCCCGAAAAGCGCTCTCTACCTGATTGAAACTGAAGGCTACCGCCTCTTGGTTGGTGATAGTCAACATGGAGGATTGCGGACACTGCTCACACTCCCTCCAAAACAAGAAACGAAAGAGCCCCCCTCTTTCCGTGAAATCCTCGAACAGCGCTTGGCAGAAAAAAATCCATCTTAATTTTTTCTTAATTTGCGTAAATTAACTTCAAAATGTAGTCTATGAAGACAAAGTTCGTGGCATTGATGTATCATCTCAGACTCCGCTATTGGATCACGACTATTTGCTTAAGCATCGCACTGCTGTGCGGTGTGACCGCCTGTACCCCTCGATCCCCCGACACCGACTACCGAACTGTTCCTACAACAAATAATCCCCGGTATACCCGTGACACGGGTCAGGTTATGCTGCCGGGAGGTTGCTATTAACTTCCAATGCTTCTTATTCTTAGCTTAGTTGTGAGGACAACCCATGCTGGTGCTGGCGCGAAAAGTCGGTGAGACTGTTGTGATCGATGAGGAAATCATCATTACGGTCCTCAAGGTCCACGGAAAGTCAATCTATCTAGGGATCAAAGCTCCCCCTGATAAACGAATCTATCGCGGAGAGTTGCTAGATCAGAAAATCTCTGGCAAAGTGGACTATGAAGAGATAACGATCGAGATCTAGCCGCAAGCTGGGTCTAACCAAAGGAAAGGTAGATATGCTAAAATTAGACTTAGGCGATTTGCACACTCATCTAAAAAAAAATTACGATGCAGAATTGCAAAAAGAAAATAAACAAATCGCTATTATGTTGAAGGTTTCAGATAGGGAAGTCCCTCTCTTTGTAGGAATTTTACACGAAGCGCTTGTGCAAATGATTGCTTACTTGCCCTACGAAATGAAAAAAGAGGCGTCTGGAGAGGTAGCCCGCTTTTTACACCACTTAAATAAAGAACTCGATCTCCCAGGCTTTGGGATGGATGAAAACGCAGGTCTGCTCTTTTATCGCGTTGTGATCCCCTGCCTCAAGCCAGAAGTGGATCCCGATTTAGTCAACGCTTACATCGATACTCTTAAACGCGCTGTGCAATCGGTACTAGAAGGGATTGAT
>JAFEGQ010000021.1 GCA_018239785.1 Verrucomicrobiota bacterium | reverse complement strand
TTTTCCCGCCACCACTCCCTCTTCTCTTGCCTCAATGCTGTTGGCATACCCACCTCTTGTTTGTGAAAATCACAAGGGTGCCATAACCCGAACACGCTAAAAAGATGGGCTTGTTAGACGCTTACAGCTGGCAGCCTCAAGATGAGAGAGACGACTCAACGCTAAAACGATTAGTTTGGGTCGAACTCACTTGGTGAGATGGCAGAGATCTTATACTGGTTGCCCATTTCTTTATCGACCCGGATGATATCTGTCTTCCCCACTCCACCGAGTTCATGGTGCTTTCCTTTAACGTCATCAAAAGTAATGCGCCATGTTCCGGGAGCGCTAAATATTTCACTCTCCCCCCATTGTAAGTGTATCTCTTCGCTTGTGACAATGGAGACCTCTCTATATTCCATGAAAGAGATCGAGAACTTCTCGAAGCCGAATAAACGACCTGTTTGAAACATAGCACTCTCCTCTCCTCCACCACAGAAAGTCGGTAAAGGAGAGGTGTCGACTTCCCGGCCTTGTACTATGCGGGTGTAGATACCGACATAATCTGTGAGTGAACCCTTGAATGAAGACAATGGTGGGAGATCTATTATTGCTATTGCCAATTTAGAAATTTTCTGTGTCCCCTGGACCACACGCCACCCTTTATTGGGGTAGGCCTGAACGTAGCTGAAACATGCGTCTAAACGTTGCGAAAGAAATGGTCTTTCTTCTCTCTTTTTGATATCCCGATGCACAGTAATCTTCCCTACAGAAGAAGGGAGAAGAGCGGGGGAGATTCTAAAAATGGCCTCCTTGCGAGCCCCTAAAAAACCTCCTGGCCAAGAGGTGGTCAACGTGCCTTCGCTATAAACAATGCGCGGGCTACTCATGAGTTGCATAGCTAAGGTTGCCTTATGGCTGCTGGTAGCTACGCGTAATAAACCATCCATCAGGCCACACAAACCGCTGAACCCCATGCCATCGTCGTTAGAAACCTGGAAGGGCATGGGATTATTATTCAGGTAAATCTGAGCTTGATTTACCTGCTGATTTAGCTCATTGATTTTCTGTTGACTAATCGGAAAGATATTTAATGGGAAAATATCGTCAAGAGAAACGGAAAACTCTAATGCCTGAGTGGTGATTTCACAGGGGGTAAAAGTTCTGCCATAGAACGTCAATTTAGGTTGATGTCTCTGTTCAGAGGCGTGTTGAAAGTTGCCAAGAAAACGGAATCGAGCAGAAGTCTTATCGCCAAATTTCTTGAAGATAAAGCGACCCTTCACTTCAGTCAGTTGGGGGCGTTCATTATGAAGAGGAAGGGTGTTAGCGATTTGCTGTGTGCGAGATGCTAAAGAAAGGAGTGTTTGTTCATTTCTCGATTGAACATCGTCGACCAGTTGCCGAAGAGTGCCGAGCGCGTTTTGAACGGTTATGTCCACTCTATCCATCGTCTTGTCCAGAGACTCAAAGTAAGCGATCTTGACGTTTTCAATGGTTTGCCTTAACTGCACTCCTGCTTCTACTGCGATTCGACAGCCAGCTTCCTCTGCTCGTTCTATTGCCCGTTGTGTTACGTTAGAAAACTGATTGAGAAGTACTCCTACGGTTGCTCCTATCATTGTTGTTAAAATCATCTGCGTACTCCCACTATTAAGGTTGTGATGCCCTCGACTTTGTACATTTTGAGTGACTCGCTGCGCTCGCCACTCAGAAAAATGTCCAAGGTGAAAAATATAAGTTGATAGAGAGCTTCCCACTTCGCATAATGATTGTTTTACTAGGACAAAAGGTAGGCGACAATGGACTCTCTATCTCCCGAAATTTTAGCAATCTTATCTCCTTTTGCGATACTTTTTTCAAAACCCTCTTGGGAGAAAGCGCTGACGATACT
>JAFEGQ010000219.1 GCA_018239785.1 Verrucomicrobiota bacterium | reverse complement strand
GATCATGATAGACGTCGTCGACATAGTGCAGGACATTGTACCTCCTTCGTGGAAAAATAAGAGAGGCATCATCGCGCTTTTAGTCCTCAACCATCAACGAAAATCTTCATGCGGAAGCCCTGGTCTTTTGGTTGATTTTCGAGCACGTTGTTTAATGTGTTTTCTTCAAAAGAAGGATCCCACTCGAGCACCTTAAATGCTTGAGGGGGATGAGAAGGATACTCTCTGCGAATGTGGTCAAATCGCAGCAGCATGCTTACAGAAGAGGCTTTGCGAAGAGTTCGAGCTACATGTCCAGCCGTCACAAGAAAATAGTGCGATTTGTACTGGCACAGCACCGCAGTTCCAAACCCCTGCTTCTCTAAAGATAAGCCTATGGTGTAGGGTTCAGCTAACCTACCCCACTCTTCTAGCTTTCCAGATGCTTGTGTCCAAACCTTGTCAATGGCTTGCGCCAAGAGGTTCTGCATCCCTTTGCTGATCCCCTCGATTTTTTGGAGCTGTTCCATCTCTCGAATCGTTGAAAGTCCTTTGATCAAAGATTTTTGAACAGCAAGGTCGAAAATAGCCCGTTCGATGTGTTCGTACTGGGTCGATCCCTCTCGTACAAGATCGGCTAAGGTGCGAAGAGGTGTCGTCACGCGGTATCCGTGCCGGTTTTCTACATCTGATAGGGGAATTTCATCGACGAAATGTAGGCAAAGCGACCGTGGAATGTCTCTTCTTTTCCTAAAACCGCGTGGGACAGATAGATGGAGCTTCAGAGGAGACACATCGCTGAGGCCATGAATATCGAGGGCAGTTTCATGGGACCAAATGCCTTGAGGATTGCCGTGTTTATCAGCGCTCTAGAGGGTCCAAAGGGCGAGCTCGGGTCGGGCGGTAGGGGGATAATTTGCCAATCGGTAAATTCCTCTAAGCTGTTCCTTTATCCACTTTCCCGCCTGAATCTTTCGATGAAAATTTGAACGGGGAAAGCCGCATTCTTCTGCTTGACGGCTAGTAAAATATCCCTGTTGAGCCTCCGCGATGCGCAGAAGCATTTTTTCTTTGTTCATACGCAATGTTATCAAAACGATAGCATTTGTGTAAATTTATCGGTTTTTCTCGCAAATGTTATCATTTTGATAACATTTGCGCTCATTCAAGAGCGGATTGCGGTGAGCGCTTTAAGAGGAGATTTTCCCCTCGGTACCGCATACAACAGATCCAAAACCAAAGATGACTCCCTAAAACCAAAGTAAAAATTCCCAAGAAGATCGCAAGATCAACTAAATCCCCTACAGAGTGAGATTCCATCATCAGTGCCTTAGACTCTCCCCACATGCGTAGAGGCAAGATAATTGAGAGAAATAGGAGCCATTTCGTTCCCCGCTCCTGGTAGGCATAGTGCAAAATCATCCAAAAGAAGAGGAATGAAAAAAATAATACAAAAATCAGGGAAGCGAGTGGCCGCCCTGTAGAAAGTGCAAGATTTACAAAAGATCCTAGAGAGGCGATACACCAGAAGAAGATAAACGACACAAGCCACTGTTTTCGCATCAAAGTCCGTCCTTGTGTATAAAAATATTTTTTATCTTTCCAATTTTAAAACAGAGCAATCTCATTCGCAAGAAGTAAGTATTTTTATTAGCCTTACATGCAATAACTTAAAAAATCTTGAACTGTTATTTGCAAGAGATTAATCAGATATTTAAAAATTTTAGTTACAATTCTAGCGAAACAGTTAAAGAATAGGTGGAAAATGAAAACTGTGATGGCTCCTACTTTCGATGGGAATACAAAGCGCGCCATAAAATTTTCGTTATTAGGCGTTTGTGGAATCGTTGCACATAGCATTCTAGGAAGCAAGATAGGATTTAATCATCTTATTCAAGTTGGATTAGTAGCTTCTATAGGAGTGGCGGGGATCGGAGCCATTTGGTTGCGGAACGACATCAATAAAGCGAGATCTTATAAAGCAGATTTGCAATGGAATAAGAATGACACGTTTTTCACACTCTTTGATGGCGATGGATGGGTGAACAGGAATGTAGTCATCTGGTTAGGGGAAAAAGAAGATCGATCGGAAAATAAAAAAATCGAAGAGCTTGAAGTCGTCTTTTTACATGGCCTTTACTTCGCTAAACAGTGTCAGGTGAAAGAGCTACCGAAGAAATACGAAAAGCAAATTCCGGCATGGTGGGCCAAAAAGAAAGAAATCCCAACGAAGATGGGAGACACTGTTGTCACAGCAGCATCAAGCGTGAAAAATATTTTTGGAAAAGTACTATCGTGGTTTGGGTAAATCTCTTCGCTTTGACAATGTCTAATTAGATCGCGTATCCTCTCCGATCTTTGGGAGGATAGGCGTGAGTAAGCCAATTGAGCATCTTCGGGAACATTGGGGCAGCCGATTTGGATTTATGCTCGCCGCCGCAGGCTCTGCCATTGGGCTCGGAAGCTTGTGGAAATTTCCTTATGTAGCTGGCGATCATGGGGGAGGCGCTTTCGTCTTAGTCTACCTGCTAGCCACCCTTTTTATTTGCGTTCCTCTCTTCATCTGCGAGCTCGTCATGGGGAGAGCCACCCAAAGAGGAGCCGTAGAGGCCTTCTCAATCCTCTCCCGCCAGTCGCAAAACTGGAAAGGGATGGGATGGCTAGCCCTGACATCCACCCTCGTCGTCTACTCCTACTACGCTGTTGTCTCCGGATGGACTCTCAATTATGTCATTTTAAGTTTAAGTAATTTTACCGCGGGCAAATCTCCCGAGGAGATTCGAGCTGTGTTCGACCTCCTCTTAAAAGCAGGGGGGATGAATCTCTTTTGGCAATTTGGCTTCTTGCTCCTTACGGCTGCAGTCGTTTGGGGAGGAGTGCGCAAGGGGATTGAACATTGGGCGAAAATCCTCACTCCGGCTCTATTGGCGATTTTAATCGCCCTTTTCTTCTATGCGATCACCATGCCCGGATTTCACGAGGCTCTGCGCTTCCTTCTGATTCCAGATTTTTCAAAAGTGACCCCCTCTGGCATCCTCAGCGCTGTCGGCTTAAGCTTTTTTACCGCGAGCTTAGGCTTTGGCATCATCCTCACGTACGGTAGCTACTTGCGCCCCGATGAGAACTTGCCCAGCATGACAGTGGCCATTTTAGGCTCCACCTTAGGGATTGCCTTGATCGCCGCTTTGACGATTTTTCCGATCGTCTTTAGCTTCGGTTTTAGCCCCTCTGAAGGGCCGGGGCTTGTTTTCAAAGTTCTTCCTGTCTTGTTCTCTCAGCTTCCAGCTCCTTTGCTGATTTCGACCCTCTTTTTCTTGCTCCTCGTCTTCACCGCGTTGACGAGCACCGTTTCGCTCTTAGAAAATATGACGGCCAACTGCATTGAACAGTTTCAATGGAGTCGCAAGAAATCGATCGTCCTCTCCACACTCGCCGCTTTTATGTTGGGCGTCCCCAGTGCTTTAGCGGGATCGGGCCAGCTTTTCCCCTCGTGGCAGCCGATTTACAACGCCGATTTCTTTGCCACCATTAGTACCCTTTGGGACCGTTGGTTTTTGCCCTTAAGTGGCCTCCTGATCTCTATCTTCGTCGGTTACGTGATGGATCGGCAGCTGCGAGATAAGGAGTTTTTAGGGAGTTCAAAGGCCAGCTACCTCCTTCCTGGGTGGCTTTTTCTGATCCGCTATGTGGTTCCCATCGTGTTAATCCTCCTCATCCTTGAGGGGACAAATTTAGTCAGTTTTGATGCATTGATTCACAACTAAGAGGAGCTATGAGCAGCAAAGGGACATTGAAAATTCACAGCGAAAACATCCTGCCCATCATCAAAAGATGGCTTTATACAGATAAAGATATCTTTGTGCGCGAGCTCATCGCTAACGCATCAGATGCCTGCGCGAAGCTCAAGGCAATTGGACAAGCTTCAGATGAAGAGCTCACCATCGCGATCTCCATCGATAAAGAAAAGAGGACGTTGACCTTTAGCGACACCGGCATTGGGATGAGCCAAGAAGAGGTGGAGAAGTATATCGCTGAGGTCGCCTTTTCTGGAGCGGAAGAGTTTGTCGAAAAATATAAAAGCGATCAGCAGATCATCGGCCATTTTGGACTCGGATTTTTCTCCGCTTTTATGGTGGCCGATAAGGTCGAAATTGAGACCCTCTCCTACCAACAAACGGCTCCCGCTCACTGGAGTTGTGAGGGGTCAGCTGAATACACCCTCGAAGAGGGGAAAAGATCAGCGCGCGGCACAGACATCATCCTCCATCTCAATGACGAAAGCTTGGAGTATCTCGATCCTGCCAAGTTAAGGGCGATCTGTAGTCAACACTGCGTTTTTCTCCCTTTCCCCATCGCCGTCGATGGCGCTTTGATCAATGAAGAGCCTCCTCTTTGGATCAAATCTCCTCTAGAGTGCTCAGACGAAGAGTACCTGAAGTTCTACCGCAAGCTGTATCCAGGTGAAGCAGATCCCCTCTTGTGGGTCCACCTGCAAGTCGATTACCCCTTCCATCTCAAGGGGATCCTCTATTTCCCTCGTTTGCAGCGCAATTTTGACTTCCAAAAGAGCAACATTCGCCTCTACTGCAACCGGATGTTTGTCTCAGATAACTGCAAAGACCTCATTCCCGACTATTTGACCGCTTTGCGCGGCGCTCTCGATAGCACCGATATTCCCCTCAATGTCTCGCGCAGCAGCCTCCAAATGGATCGGACGGTGCGTCAGCTGGCCACCCACATCTCGAAAAAAGTGTGTGAGCGGCTAAGTAGCCTTTATAAGGCCGATCGGGAGAGCTTTCTCAAAGCCTGGGAAGATCTCGAGCTCGTGGTCAAATTAGGCGCTTTGCAAGATGACAAGTTCTATGAGCGGGTCAAAGAAGTGCTCGTTTGGAAGACAGCCACAGGGGAGTGGAAGACCGTTGAAGAGGCCCTTGCAAGAGCAGAGGGGGGTAAAGTGTTTTATACAGGCGAGGGGACCGATTCCAAGCTCCTCGAACTCTATAAAGGCAAAGAGGTGCTGTGCACCCATGGAGCCATTGACACCCATCTCATCCACTTTTTGGAGCGCAAGGTCAGTGGACTGCAGCTGCAGCGCATTGATGGCGCTCTCGATGAGGCCATTCTCGATAAAAAGAGAGAGAAGACGTTGCTCGATGCTGATGGGAAAACAGAGGCAACCAAGCTCGCAGAGCTCATCAAAAAAGCGTTAGATGCTGACTTCAATGTGGAGGCAAAGAGCCTCAACAGCGATGAGCTTCCTGCCCTGTTTGTCTTTGATGAGCAACAAAGGAGAATGCGCGATTACTTGGCTGTAGCAGATCCTTCAGGCAAGCATAGTGAATTCCTTAAAGGGAAGCAGACTCTAGTCGTAAACACAAATAATAAATTACTTGGAGCCATTGCGAAGATCTACCCCTCACAGCCCAAGCTCGCCTCTCAGATGTTAGAACAGGTCGTTGCAGGCGCGCGCATTGCTCAGCGGGAGATGGATCCCCACGAGCTCGATAAGTATCTCTCTCGCAACCACGCCATTTTGGAACAGTTAGTTGTGAAAATTTGCGAGTCTTAAAATAAACGTGTATTATAAAAAAACAATTTAAGTTTTCAAAAAAAGACCGAAGAGTTTACAATCTGTTTTCATTATCTAAAAAGGGTAGTATAAAATGACTTGCTGTTTAAGTGCATCTGACCAAGAGGCAAATTCAGGATGCAAGAAATTTGCCACGAACCTTCTCGTAGGTTCCTTAATTTCTGTCCGTTATTTCTTTTTAGACTGGCATCCTGTTCGTTTGGGGGTAGCCGCTGTTTCCTTAAGTATTCCGTTGTTCTTTTGTGATTTGCAGTATTCTGCATTTATTGGAATAGGAGGTGCTTTTATAGGGAAGGCGGTTCGCGATATTCTCCCTCTCGTCAAGGCTGCTAAGGCAGCAACTCCCGTTGCAGTTTATTTAACTCCAGTGGCTAAAGGGGTCGTAGGGACTGTCATCTTCGGATATGGGATGCGAGAAGCTTATAAACAAGCATTTATCGAATAATACGGATCCTAGTTAAAAATTTCAGAGATTGTAGCTGTCTTTTGCCTGCGGGCCTGCGCTTTCGTTCTCGGCAACTGCACGAGTTGCGCTCGAACTCCAAGCTTTGGTCCTCGGCAAAATACAGGGCCAATCTCTGAAATTTTTAACTGGGATCCATATAATTTTTACGCTGTTTTAAATTCATTTAGAAATTTATCTAAAATCCGGTGCTCGATTTTCCCTTTTTTGTGAGCTGGGGCTGGAATTCTCAGGGTGAGACGGATTTGTCTGGGGGTGGGGAGGTGGATGGTGACCCGCGGGTCAATCGAAGAAAATTCGACATTTTCTTCCCATTGGAGTTCCCTCACTTTTGTCTTCGTCGCTTCTAGATAGGGGGCACATTCTGCATAGGCAATTTCGAGGAGAAGATCGCGTGCCTGTTGCCAGTCGTCGCTCCGCTTGAGGGGCACGATGATATTGTGGAAAAGGACGTGATGGAGATAGGACTCGTTGACCACAGGGTGTTGAAGAAGCATGCTGTTGGGGATGGAGATCGATCGCCCTGTTTGCTGTTGACTGCTATCGCCGGGCCCCACCTCTAGTATCTTGGTACTTAGAAGGTTAATGTAGACCACATCTCCCCTAATCCCATTAATTTCGATCCGATCGCCTACTTCATAGGCATTCCCTCTGACTCGGATCCAAGCTCCATGGACACAAAGGAGAAGTTCTTTGATGGCCATGACGACAGCCATTGCAATCGCAAATAAGGAAAAAGCAAAGGCATAGACCTGTTCTGACCAGATCCAGGCGAGGCCTAAGAGCTTGATAATCAATAGGATGCGCTTTCCAATCGTCGTCCAACGTTTTTGTTCGCGCCGCCTTGTCCTTGTGCGTCTTTCGATGATGTGAACGATGATGAACCGGAATAGATACATAACACCTACCCAAATCATTGAGATCGTGAGGTGGTGAAGAATCCATTGATCGGTGAGCCATTCCATCATAATAATTCATTTTAACATAATCTAAATATTAAGGAAAGTGAACGTTTTGTTTAGATAGTTATATTCAATTAAAAGTGTGATATAATTAAGGAAGAGGGGTTAGAAATGACAGAAAACACAGGAAGTATTAATCCAACACCTTTAATACCAACGACCCATAGCAATATTCGAAAAGGCGGAGAAGAAGGCTTAGGGTTTCTTGGAAAACTCAAAGTGTTCCATCTGAAGTCTCATGGCAAAACGGTGGAATTAACCCCCGAGGGGTGGGATAAAGCGCGTCCTCTGATGCAACGGCTTGCCCTCATTAATGAACAACAAGCCACGCGCGTCATTCGACAAGGGAGTTCTTTCGTTAGATGGGAGTTGACTCCAGAATCTGAACCAGTTCCTCGCTTAGTTCATAAGGGAGGGGTTGTAAACAGCCCAGCTCAGGAGACGAAAGGGATCCTTCTTGATCTTGAGAAGATCGTCAAGACATATGATGTATCCAAGCAAAAATTTGATATGTATGCGGGTATTTCTCGCCGTAGGGGAGGCGAGTCCATTGAGATTAAAAGGGAAAGTCTTTCGACGACGACACCTCTCCTATCCAACTCATCTCTTCAACAATCTGTTGGAAGCGAAAAGGTTAACGAACTTACGAGTCGCTTAGAACGGCTCCAGAATGCCAATCAACAACTCGATCAAAACAACCAACAGCTTTTGGAAGAGAATAGACGTCTTAAAAGCAATCTGGAATTACAAGACCAACAGAAAAGAGAAGAAGTTAATATAATACAGCGGGAGCAACAATTATCACAACAAAGAATTAAAGAACTTGAGGAGCAACTTCAAAAAGAGAAGAACGGCGTGGAGTTATTAAAACTACAGCAGCAGAACACCTCTAAACAACTGGAAGAAACTCGGAAGAACATTCAAATTCTTGAAAGCACTAAAAACGAAAACGAGGAAAATTTATCAGAGCAAACTCGGAAGAGCGAAAAAGCAGAAAAAGAGCTTCAAGCGTTGCACGAACGGCATGATCTATTGGAAAATAAATTTCAATCACAAACGGGAGATTTCGAAAAATCTCAATTAGAATTGAAAAACAGGCAAGAACAAGTTGAGCAGCTCAATCAAACGCTCGAGCAGGTGAAGAAAGAGTATGAAAATTTAGAGCTGCAGCTGAAGCCTCTTCAAATAGAGCTAAGTAAACTCGAGCAATCTCTCCAAGAAGTTGGCGAAGGCAAGCATGTAGCAGAGCGGCAGATCAATGACTTGAAGCATCAGCTTCAGCAAAAGCATCATGCGATAGAAGAAGTCACAAAGAATCTTGAGGTTTTGAGAGAATCTCAAAAGTTAAAAGAAAAAACAGTTGAAGAGCAAAAAAAGACCTTAGAAACTCTTAGTGAGCAAGTTCAGAACGGTCAAGAAGAGTTAAAAATTCAAGAGGAACAGCATCGACTTCTTCTTATCAATATCAAAAAAGAGGGACAAGAGAAGATCAATCAGATGACCAAAGAACTCCAACAAGCGCAGAAGAGTGTCGACCTATCAACGAAAGAATTGCAAGAGAAGGCAAATGAGATTAAAAACCTTCAAATCTCTTTGGAAGAGTCGAAAAAGCTCCAGGAAGAAATGATGATAAGTCAGCTCCGACTCGAGTCAGAGAAGGATCTTCTATCTAAAGAGTTAAATAAAAAGACTAGCAGTTCACAGCAGGAAATCGTCTTGTTAACACAGCAACTGAAGATATTGGAAGGGAAAAATCAAGAGTTAGAGACACAACTTCGCTTGCAGGGAGAAAATGAACAATTCTTAGAGTCTCAATTGAAACTCATTAATGAAAATTCTACTTCTATTTTAGAGAAACAAAAGAACAAAGAAAATGAGATTAAAAATATTGCATTAGAGCTTAACAACGCTTCTGATCAGCTCATATCAACTGAAGAAAATAAAAAAATACTCAATGATGAGTTGATGACATTAAAATATAAGGATTTGTCAAATCCTGCGGCTTTAGATAGAAATATCGATCAATTATTAGAAGATATGAAAAAAGAGTTAAGTGTTAGAGAAGAGTTGTTTGATGAACTTTATGATGTTAATAAAAAAATTTTGAATGACAATGGAATTTTAAGAGACAGCGTAATTTCAATGAAAAACGAAAACGAACAGCTAAAGCAAAAGCAGAGTATCTTGGAATGGAAAAATAACGTACTTGAAGGATCTTATAAAAGTTTAAAAAACGAACATGATTCCATCGTTAAAGAGCACAATCAAACAGAAAAGTATAATAAGGAATTAATTACTGAAAACACAAATAGATTTGATGAAATTCAAGCGCAAAATAATAAGATCAGCGAGCTTAAAGAATTGATTCTTATTCGTTCTAATAAAAATAAGAAGCTGTCCGAGGAATTAAAAAATGAAAAAGAAAAAAAAGATGTTTTATCAAATGATAAAAAATTAATGAAAATTGAATTGGAAACAAGGTGGATGGAAATAAATAATAAAAATCAGGAAATTATACAGCTTAAAGATGATCAAATGCAATATAATTTAGAGATCGAAAAAATGCGCGAAACTAATTTAGATCTAAGAAAAAGATTAGAAGAAAGTGATGCGATCAAAGAAAATTATTTAATTCTTGAGAACCAAGTGAATGATTTAAGAAAAGAAAGATTAATCTTATTAGAAGAAAAGGGGTATGAAATAGTTTTGGAGCTCGAAGACACGTTAGAAAAGGCTGGTCTGTATGGAAGTCAGTTAATGAAAGAAAATCAATATTTAAAAGAGCGCATCGATATTTTAACAGAAGAAAATGAGAAATTAAAGAAAGAAGAAGATAATTAATAGGCGTCTCCAAATAAATTTCCCCTCCTTCCTCTTGCTCTAGAAGGGCAAACCACCTACAATGGCGCCCTATGACCTTTCACTATGCGCGAAGCCGCATTCGCAATTTTTCCATCATCGCCCATATCGATCACGGCAAGTCGACGATTGCTGATCGGCTCCTCGAACTCACAGGAACTGTTCAGCTCCGCGATATGCAAGAGCAGCTGCTCGATGATATGGATCTCGAGCGGGAGCGGGGCATCACGATCAAAGCCCATCCTGTCACGATGTTCTACGCAGCTAAAGATGGACAGGTCTATCAAATTAATTTGATCGACACCCCAGGACATGTCGACTTTACGTATGAAGTCTCCCGTTCGCTGAGCGCCTGCGAAGGGGCGTTGCTCGTCGTCGATGCGGTTCAAGGGGTTCAGGCGCAAAGCTTGGCAAACGTCCATTTGGCTGTGGAACGGGATCTCGAGATCGTCCCTGTTCTCAATAAGATCGATCTTCCCTCTGCAGATGTCGCTGGAGTAAAGCGGCAAATTGAGGAGATCATCGGGCTTCCAGCTAGCGATGCAATCTGCTGTTCTGCAAAAACGGGATTAGGGGTGGACCAGATTTTGGAGAAGATTGTGGAGATGGTGCCCCCTCCAGCAGAACCCGAAGATGATCGGCTGCGCGCTCTTTTATTCGATTCTCACTATGACACCTACCGCGGGGCTAACGTTTATGTGCGGATCATGAGTGGAGAGCTGAGCAAAGGGATGCAGATCCGGATGATGGCGACGGGAAAGGTCTTTGATGTCCTAGAGGTGGGGATTTTTTGTCCTAAAGAGCGCCCCGTCGAGGTTCTCCTTCCAGGACAAGTCGGCTATTTACTCGCAAATATCAAGAATACCGCCGATGTGAAAATCGGAGATACGATTACGGCTAACAAACATCCAGCCTTTGAACCTCTTCCTGGATTTAAAGTGGTTAAACCTGTGGTATTTGCGGGAATTTACCCGGTCGATTCCTCTGATTTTGAAAGCTTGCGAGATGCTCTTGTCAAGCTGCAGCTGAATGATTCAGCGCTCCATGTGGAGCAAGAGAGCAGTTTGGCCCTTGGGTTTGGGTTTCGATGCGGCTTTTTGGGACTGCTTCATTTGGAAATTGTCTTTGAGCGGCTCCAAAGGGAGTTTAATCTCGATATCATCACAACGGCTCCGAGCGTTGTTTATCGGATTAGTTTGGGCAATGGGAAGGTGGTGGATATCGACAACCCCGCTCAATATCCGGACCCGACGCAAATTGTGAAGGTCGAAGAGCCGTGGGTCAAATGTACGATCATGCTTCCTGCGGAGTATTTAGGGGCGTTGATGAATTTGGGGATGGAAAAGCGGGGAGAGTGTCTCAAAACGGACTCCGCGAGCGGCTCGCGTCTGATTTTGACCTACCGCTTTCCTTTGAATGAGATCATCACCGACTTTAACGACAAACTCAAATCGGTGACCCGTGGTTACGGCTCTTTCGATTATGAATTTGATTGCTACGAAAAGAGCGACATTATCAAGCTCGAGATCCGGGTCAACGAAGAGCCGGTCGACGCTTTTTCTTGCCTCGTCCACCGCTCAAAGTCGGAGCATAAGGGACGAGCGATCTGCGCGAAGCTCAAAGAGGTCATTCCCCGCCAGCTCTTTAAAGTGCCCATTCAAGGGGCGATCGGGGGGAAGGTCATTGCCCGCGAGACGATCAGCGCGATGGGGAAGGATGTGACTGCGAAATGTTACGGGGGAGACATCACCCGCAAGCGCAAGCTTTGGGAGAAGCAGAAGAAGGGGAAGAAAAAGATGAAGGAAATTGGGAAGGTGAACATTCCCCAAGAGGCCTTCATGAAGGTGCTTAAGGCTGATTAAATTGGAAACTCCCGTCCAAAAAACCCTTTCTAAAATTTGGAAAAGCTATCGATAGCCTGATCCCTACAATTTAAAAAAACCCAAAACTCAGGTCGCTAGGGTCAGCACGAAGAGGGTCTCAAACATCAGTAATGATAGTTTAATTTTTTCTTTAGAAAGGTGGGTTTCTTTTTTGTGAGAATGAATGGTGTCGACAGCGGTTTGCCATTTTTTACAGACAAGGCGGCATTTGTGGAGCTCTTCTTTGTCGCAGTGGCCAAAGATTTTTCCCAAAAGTTCTGGAGGTAGGTCATTAATGGATGAAATCATCCCATCTATCATACCTCTTTTAAAGAAAAGGAGATTGTTTTTAAAGATGAGCGACGAGCTTTTTCACCCCTTGAAACATTTCGGCTAAATTTTCGCTGGCCATGTAGCAAGGAGTAGTATAGACCCGGTTTTCCTCGTCGGCGACGACTTCGGAACTCTTCGCTTCGATAGGAGACATCTCCATTTTCGCCAAAGAAATGTTAGAAGATTTTGACCCAAGAGTCAGATACAATTTCACTTTTCCCTGAAACACCCGCGCAATGAGAGCTGGAGAGATACAGGTGGCGCCGATGGGTTTTTTAGCTTGATGGAAAGAAATTAATATTTTTTTTAGATTGGGGTTAATTTCACACTCTTCTTCATCAGTGGCATAGGTGCTTAAATTACAGGCGGCTCCAAAGCCCCCTGGCATCAAAATGGCGTCAAAATGGGAGGGATCGAGCTCTTCAAGGGGTCTGATATGGCCCCGCGCGATGCGCGCCGATTCTTTTAAGATGCTCCGCTTTTCCCCTGTTGGCTTGCGTGTGAGGTGGTCGACTACAAGGAGCTCCCCTTGAGGGGCAAAGCATTCGTAGGTGTCCCCTTTTTGAGATAGAGCGAGAAGGCAGAGGACAGATTCATTGATTTCAGAGCCATCGAATACTCCACAGCCTGAAAGGATGAGGGCTACTTTAGACATAAAAACTCCTTTAATTTTTCGCGCCCTTGCCCCTGCCCGACTTTCCTTAAGATGGTCGGGCAGGGGCAAGGGCACGGGCACGAGAAATCGAGTCTTCATTTAACACGTGTATATAAAAAAAAGGCGAGGCAAAATATGCCTCGCCTTCCTTCCGCAGGGGAGAAAAATCCTTTAAGCGGTTGCTGCTCCTTCGACAGAGACAGTTTTTTTCGCTTCTTCGGCTTCCCGCTGCTCGGTGAGCGCGTTGAATCTCGTTCCAAGCGCTTTTGCTGCAGCAATCCAAGCGAGGGTGATCCCGATCACAAAGACCCCTACGACAGGGACCATGTTTGCGGCCAAAATAGGCACCATCGCAAAGCCCAGCTGCAGAGCCGAGCCGCCCGATTTGCCAAGGCGAGCTCCAGCTACGTCGATAGCCGCCTTTCCTTTCACCTTTTGCTCTTGGTCGAGAGGGATGTAGGCCATTTCCTTAGTGGGGTCAAAGAGCGAGTATTTCGCTGCTTTACTGAGGATGTTTTGCGCAGCCCCAAAGAGCACTGCCATGAAGAGAGGAGTGATTCCAAACATCGCAATCATTCCGCCAAGAGAATCTTGGAAGATGATGAAGCTAAAGAAACCAATGCTCGTGATCAACAAAACAATCGGTGTGAACAAGGCAGTCGCCGTCCAGCCAAAGCGGCGCATCATGTTCCCCCCAACAAAGAGCATGGAGAACACTGTAGCTACCCCGGTGAGTCCCGAAAAGACTCCCATAAAGGCGCTATAAGCGTTTTTGGTGGTGTAGTATTCTTTGAGCTGCCCTTTCCAGGTCACTTCAACGAGGTTGATCGCCATGCCGTAAGCAAGCACCAAAATGGCGATGCACAAGAGATAGCGCGATTGGGCCAAGTACTTGAAGCTCTCTATCATGCTCATTTTTGGCTTGTCTTTCTTCTTCTTCACTTCATCTGGTGAATAGAAGCGAGGATCTGTTAACACATTTTTTTGCATCCACGCATAGATGGCAACAATCATCGCCGCTGAAAGGACAATCAAGCCCATCAGGTAGTGAAGCGTTAAGCCATAAGCTTGCTGCTCGGTGAAGCCTGGCTTGTTCGAAATAGAGGAGAAGAAGGTGACCGAAGGGCCGGCAAGCATCAAAGCGAAGTTGCCAAAGAGTCCAAAGAGGGGATAGACCCGCTTTGCCTCATTCACCCTTGTGATGTCGTTAGCAAAGCCCCAAAAGAGGAGCGATACGCAGACAGTTCCCCACAGCTCTGAGACGATATAAAAGAGGGGGTAGGGCCACTTGCGCACGATGCTGTCGAGATGCCAGCCAGCAAGCCACGAGGGCTGTACGCCTTGAATCCAGTCGCTGAGCCTGTCTAATTGCAGCGCTTCAGCATGCGGATAAAGGACGGTGGAGAAAAGGCAAAAAAAGCCAATGAAAGGGGCGATAGAGGAGTAGAAGAGGGCCGGCTTTGAGAGAAGGTTGGCCATTTTCGAATAGATGAGGAGAAAGAGGATGGCTCCCAAGCTGGTTCCAAAGATTTTTACCACTGGAATCGCTAGGTTGCTGATCTCGCTCACTAACATCGTGTCCTTCGAATCGCGCAAGACCGTGTAGTTGAACAGGATCAAAAAAAACATAAAGATCATAGGCAAGAGCTTTTTCAGCTCAAAGTTGTGGATTGGCCATAGGCGTGATCGCCATTTACCAAATTCCTGAGTCGTCGCTTTGCTCATCGCGGTTTGTCCTTTGTTAACCAAAGTTCGCATATCGCCTTTTCATGCGATGTTTGCTCTTTGCCCGCAATAGGGGCTGAAGCTTTTTTTCGCATTCATTGTGGTGCTTACGAACCCCAATTTATTCTATCTTTCTTCAAAAATGGATCTGATTATACGAATTTCGGCAGAGGGCTGCAACGAAAAAAAACAACTCATCGTTTGTTTTATCGCGAAATGAGATACGTAAAATTTTAAATAAATAAAAGCAGCGAGAGAGGAGATGAGTCTTCTCTCTCACTGGCGAGAGAGACTACGCTTCTGGGTTGGCTGTAAGGAGAACGTGGCCAGGAGTGAGCTGGGCAGGGTGGAGAGGCGAGGTGCGACTTCCCACTGCTTCCAAATAGGCGCTCCAAAGTTCAGGTTCCACGGAATTTCTTTTTACCGATGCGATCAGCTGTCGCTTTGCTTGAGCTAAAGATTTTTTAGGGCTTAGCTTTACAGCAATGTCGTTGTCGCCTGCATCTCGACAATGGAGAAGCACACGCTCGAGTTCTGTCCGGGTCAAGGCAATCACATCGTGGCGTTTGCGCGAGCCTCTAGGACGACGAGGCTTATGGGGCACTCGCTTTGGCGCTTCAGGTTGTAAAATATAAGTAGATATTAGGTTTTTCAGTTCGATCGGATCTTCGTGTTTCATCTTCCGCAGGGTGAAATGGTGCATATAGCCCCCATCCATAGGAAGGAACTTGCAGATATCATTTTCCTGATCTCCTTGAATTTTTTTAAGGGCCTTGTCGATCAGTTGTTCCAATTCTTCACTCGTTTGCAACTTAGTCATAAATCCTCTGACGTTAGTGTGTTCTGGTTAGTTCGATCGGTTTTTAAAGAAATAGGAGATTTTTTCGCAACAAAAAATAGAAGCAATAAGAATTGTTTTCTTATTTATTAATTTTTAAATTTACCTTACAGTTCTTGAAAAGGCAAAAGTAAGACGTATATTTAGGGTTTAAAAAGGGGTACCTTTTATAAAGTAAAAGATATTTTTTAAATTATATTTTTTCGTCGATTCATACAGGCCCTATGGAGTATTCTGAACTTCTTCGGAAATTTAAGGAGAAAAACGATGAGCAATCGAACGGGGTGGGGAATGACAAAAAATTTGTTTATCAGCGCGATAGGCTGTTTGTTGCTGCTCTCATTTTTAGGATGTCAAACGACAACGACTTCGACAGACGATTGGCTTCAAAGCGATAAAATTCGGGTGTTGTCGACGACTACTTTAGTGGATGATCTGGTTCGAGAAGTCGGAGGGGAACATGTGGCCAGATTAACCCTGATTGCCCCTGCGTTAGACCCCCATAGCTATGAGCTCGTCAAGGGAGACGATGAAAAGATCTTCGCCGCTCACCTGATTTTTTATAGCGGTCTTGGGTTAGAGCATGGGCCTAATTTGCACCGCTTTTTGCGTGAAAGTGAGATAGCGTGGAGCGTGGGAGATGCGATTATTAAAGATCGACCCGAAGCGATTGTGCGGATCGATGGGCAGATCGATCCCCATATCTGGATGGATGTCTCCCTTTGGTTGCAGGGTCTCGACGTCGTGGCAGAGGCTCTTGAGGGGTTGGACCCCGAGCATGGAGCCGAGTACTGGGAAAGGGCGGCGATGTATAAAAAAAGACTGCTCGCTCTTGATGCTAAAATTGCGTCAATGCTGGATCAGGTGCCTCTGGAAAAACGCTATCTCGTGACCAGCCATGATGCTTGCAACTACTTCTGTCGCAGGTATTTAGCGACTTCCGAAGAGCGTCTAGAGGGAGTCTGGATGGAGAGATGTTCCTCTCCAGAGGGGCTGGCCCCTGACGCTCAAATGAGCCTACGAGATCTTCAAAAGGTGGTGCATGAGTTGTTGACCCATAAGATCGATGTGATCTTTCCGGAGTCTAACTTGTCTCAAGACAGCTTGCGCAAGCTGATTGACATCGGGAAAAGCTCTGGGTTGTCCATTCGGATTGCTCTTGAGCCTCTTTATGCCGATGCGATGGGAGAGGCGGGTTCTAATGGAGATACCTATGAGAAAATGATGGAACACAATGCGCGCGTGCTCAAGGAGAACCTTTGTGGGTAAGGCATTTTCAGCGCGCAACTTGTCAGTGAATTATGGCAAAACATCGGCCCTTTGGGATCTTTCTTTTTCGATCCCAGAGGGATTGCTTGTCGCGATGATTGGCCCCAATGGGGCAGGAAAGAGCTCGCTTCTCAAAGCGGCGATGGGAATCGTCAAGCCCGTCACGGGAAGTATCTCCTTCTTTGGCCAAGAGTATCCTAAAGTGAGACGCCGTATAGGGTATGTTCCTCAGCGCGAGACAGTTGATTGGGATTTTCCAATTACAGTGATCGACCTAGTGTTGATGGGCTGTTATGGAAGGGTGGGGTTATTTGGCAGACTTAGCAAAAAAGAGCGAGACAAGGCGATGGAGGCGCTCGAAAGGGTGGGGATGAGCGCCTATGTGCATCGGCAGATCAGCCAGCTATCGGGAGGCCAACAACAGAGGGTCTTTTTGGCGCGGGCGCTTGTGCAGGAGGCCGACCTCATTTTTCTCGATGAGCCCTTTGCAGGAGTCGATGTGGGGAGCGAACGGGTGATTATGGAAATTTTAAGAGAGCTTCAAAGAGCGGGAAAGACGCTGTTTGTCGTGCAACACGATCTGACACGGGTCGCTCAAGACTACGATTGGGCGATGCTCATCAATGTCCGTCTGGTGGCTTGTGGTCCTTGCGAAGAGGTTTTTACTCCTGAGGCCTTGGAGCGGACCTATGGCAAGGGAGCGCTGCTCTTTACAGAGGCTCAGCGCCTATCGAGAAGTAAAACAGCGGGACTTATATGATGTTGCTAAGCGATCCGATTTTGCGCAGCCCGGCTCTTGGATGCATGCTGATGGGCATGGGGGCTGCCTTGGTTGGGGTGATCGCTTTTGTCCGGCGCCGCTGTCTGTTAGGAGAAAGTTTAGCACATGCAAGCTACCCAGGAGTGGTGATTGCTCTTGCTTTTGGAGCTTCTTTTTCCCCTTTGGTGTTGGCGGGGGCCTGTATTGCGGCCGCTTTAGGGCTTTTGAGCATCGAGTGGCTCGAGAAAAGGTGGAGAGTGAAGCAAGATGCGGCGCTTTGCCTGGTCTTGGCTACGTTTTTTGGGGTGGGACTGACGATTGCAAGCCGTTTGCAATGGATCGATCCGGTCGCTTTTCGGCGGACAGAGATCTACCTCTATGGACAAGCGGCAACGATGACAGATCTCCATCTCTGGATTTATGGGGGGCTCGATGTTGCGATTGTGGCGGTGATCCTGATGTGCTACCGCCCCATTTTGGCGAGCAGTTTTGATCGCTCTTTTGCAAGAAGTGTAGGCATTCCTTTAAAATTTGTAGAGGGGCTCGTTTTCGCTTTAATTGTTTTGGCCGTAGTGACCGGCATTCGGAGCGCTGGGGTCGTCTTGATGTCGGCGATGCTGATCGCCCCTCCGATTGCTGCTCGACAATTTACTCATAAGTTGTCGGTGATGTTCCTTCTGTCTGCCTTTTTTGGAGCGTTCAGCGGCCTTTTAGGCATCTATTTATCCGTCGTATTGAGCGAGGCGTTAGACCTTTCGTTCCCCACAGGCCCCATGATTGTGTTGGTCGCTTCGGGAATTGCTCTTTTGAGCTTGATGTTTGCCCCTACACGAGGGGTGGCATGGCGTTTGATCAGAATGTGGGCTTTCCGCCAAACGTGTGCGACAGAACATGTGCTTAAAGCGCTTTGGCATGGGGAAAAAACTTTTGACGAACTCTATCGCCATCAGGCCTTAATGCGTTTCCACCTTTGGTGGATTTTGCGCCAGCTGACTTTCCGCAAGCTTGTCACTGGTCGTTATCGACTCACGAAAGTTGGCGAGAGCAAGGGGGCGCGCATTGTCCGTCTCCATCGCCTCTGGGAGCTCTACCTCGTCGATTATTTAGGGGCTTCTGCTGACCGGGTGCACCGCAATGCTGAAGAGATGGAGCATATTCTCACTCCTGAAATTGAAAGGGAGTTAACGCAGATGTTGAAAGATCCGAAACTCGACCCCCACCATCAACCGATTCCTCTTGAGAGAGGTGGATCATGAACCCTTATCGAGGAACTCACTTCTTTTCCTTTTTTATTACCCTTTTC
>JAFEGQ010000218.1 GCA_018239785.1 Verrucomicrobiota bacterium | reverse complement strand
AGGAACGTTTATCTATGAAATTACAAAGCTAGCGCGAAAGGGAGAATTTTTCGGAGATGAAGTGCGTTTAACCAAGGAATCCTTAGAAAAATTCCCTTTTCGCGCTAGTTTTGCAATTACCTCTATAGTAAGAATCAGCGCACAATAAATTAAATAAATTAATTACCACTCCATGAGAGAGGAACCAAGGGGCTGAGGGCCGCGGGCGTAACGGGGTTTGATGTCTGGCATTTCGATGAGGCTGGGGAGGTAGGTGATCTTGCCAAAGGGGCTGTCGATCATCGCTAAAGGGACATTCGCTTGCTTGACGATGTCGGCAAAGGGGAGCGTGCCATTAATTGCGCTGCTATCGAGGAGGCCCAGCTCTTGCGCCCACATGCACATCCGGGTAAGAGAGACTCTCACTTGGTAGCTTCCCCCTTCTGTGGCTCTGCGATAGAGAGCAGCTGCAATGCCCGCCGCACCCGCATAGGCCGCAAGATAGTCGGCAAAGATGACCTGCACAGGCATTAAAGGGGCGTCGATGGCCCCTTCTGCATCGACATATCCCGAGACGGTCACTGCCATCATGTCAAAGCCCCGAAAATTGGCCCATTCTCCTTCGAAATCGAAGCAACGCAATTCATGAGCAATGATCCCAGGTTTGCTGACGGCGAGCCGATGGGGCGAGATCCCTTTTTGATCGAGGTTCAGGTAAGAGCAGGTAAACACATCAGCTTGTTGCAGCAGTTTGAAAAAGCGCCGCGTGTCAGATTCTTGGTCAAAATCGCAATAAGCGGCCCGCTTCCCAATGTCCGTTTCGAGGCGCCAATTCAGGTAATCGGGATAGTTGGGCTTAGAGAGATGTAGAACGTCGGCGCCAAACTCTGCGAGGTTGCGCGCTGTGATGGGGCCTCCAATGACATGGGTGCAATCGAGGACCCGAATGCCCTCTAAAGGGCTTTCGCACCCCGGAGGCAGAGGGATAGGGTCGCTCTCGCCGATTTTCTCAATTTCAATGATCGGTTTGGCAGCTAATCTGCGGCCGACAGGATGAGCGAGCCATTCTGCAGCGGTGCGGACGACTCCAATGGCCCCCGATTCTTCTCGTATGGCCCGTTCAAGGACTTCAGCATCCCATTGCATGATCGCAGCTTCAACGGCCCGTTGGGTGGGAGCGCATTTGAGCACTTTGTAGACCGCATCGCGCAGGCGTGGGTAATAAAGTTCGAGTTTCACAAAGCGCCCATCGCGGGTGGGATAGAACTCAGCACTCAAAGCAGAATCGACGCCGACACCGCTCCCATAGTCGGTGAAGGGGAGTTGCCGTCCATTTTGGCGCATAAAGGCGATGCCGTGGTGTTGGTGCACAGCATTATGGACACTTGTCGTGACATCTTGAGGTTGCCCTCCGCGCAGCTGCCAGAGCTCACTTAAGCCCACCCCAAAAGCGGCTTGAGATGCCGCCATGAGCTCTCCAAACCGGTGCCTCGATGCTAAAATGGGATCTTTTCCAAGAATCGCCACTTTCCCCTTGTAATGGGACTGAGAAAAGCCTATCGCTCCTAGAATCCTATCCAAGGCTTTTTGGGTCGTTGGGCTCTCAATAACCGCTACAGTGTCCATAATTTCCTTCGATAAGTTAATCTTGGATAATTGACAAAGAATTTTCGACGTGAGACTTTCCTAGCTTAGTGAGGTTTTTTATGAACGTTGAGATTTTAGCGAGAATTCAATTTGCTCTTACGGTCGGGTTTCACTACATTTATCCCCCTCTGAGCATCGGCTTGGGGCTCTTTATCCTCTTCATCGAAGGGGCATGGATCAAAACAAAGGATCCAAAATACAAGGAAATGTCGAAGTACTGGGTCAAGATTTTTGGCCTGACTTTTGCCATAGGAGTAGCCAGCGGGATTGTTCAGGTCTTTGAGTTTGGGACCAACTGGGCCTCTTATTCTCGCTATGTGGGTGATGTTTTTGGAAGCGCTCTTGGAGCTGAAGGGATATTCGCTTTTTTCGTCGAATCGGGATTTTTGGCCATTTTGCTTTTTGGTTGGGACCGAGTCTCCCCAGCAATGCACTTCTTTTCAGCTCTCATGGTAGCACTAGGGGCCCATTTTAGCGCTGTGTGGATCGTGGTTGCCAATTCCTGGATGCAAACTCCCGCGGGCTATCACATTGTCACCCAAAATGGGGTGCCTCGCGCGGAAATTACCAATTTTTGGGAGATGGTCTTTAACCCCTCTTCGGTGGATCGCTTGATCCACGTCCTCATCGGCTGTTGGTTGGCGGGAGCTTTTTTAGTGATCAGCATCTCTGCCTACTATCTCTTAAAAAAACGGCATATCCCTTTCGCGCAGATGTCCTTGAAGATCTCTCTTCCCATTGCCCTCGTCTTCCTCGTCGCGCAAGCGTTTTCGGGCGATTCGAGCGCTCGGGTGGTGGTGGAGCATCAACCTGCAAAACTTGCGGCGATGGAAGGGGTGTTTCGCACTCAAAGCTATGCTCCTCTTTATCTAGGGGGAGTCGTCGATAGGGAAGAGCAGAAGGTCAAAGGGATTGCCATCCCGGGTCTTTTGAGCTTGCTTTCCTATCGAGATGCTTCTGCGGAAGTCAAGGGGCTCGACGCCTTCCCCAAAGATGAGTGGCCCAACTCTGCCGTCGTTTTTCAAACCTATCACCTCATGATCATGATGTGGTCTGCGATGCTCGTCACGGCAGTGCTCGCCTGGATCTTTTGGAAAAAAATCAAACTCGGCCGCTGTCGCCCCCTTCTCTGGCTCATGGCTTTTTCGGTGGCCTTCCCCCAAATTGCCAACCAGGCGGGGTGGTTCACTGCTGAAATGGGGCGTCAACCTTGGATTGTCTACAATTTGCTCCGCACCTCAGAGGGGCTCTCAAAGGTGGTCTCCGCAAACATGGTGCTCGGATCAATCATCATGTTTTTGGTGATCTATATGGCCCTATTTTCCCTGTTCATCTACTTACTTGATAAAAAGATTCGGCAAGGGCCGGAATTCCACGAGGAGGTGGGTGTATGAGCATGGCAACGCTCGAGTTTGTGTGGTATCTCGTCTTCATGTTTCTCTTAGCGGGTTATGTGATTTTAGATGGCTTTGACCTCGGGGTGGGAGTGCTCCACCTGTTTGCCAGGTCAGATGTTGAAAGGAGGATTTTCCTCAATGCAATTGGCCCTGTCTGGGATGGGAATGAGGTTTGGCTCGTGGTGTTCGGAGGAGCCCTGTTTGCAGGATTTCCCCATGCCTATGCGACCTTGATGTCTGCCTTCTACATTCCGGTCATGGTGTTTCTAGCTGCTCTGATTTTGCGCGCCGTCTCGATCGAATTTCGGAGCAAAACGGCTGCAAAAATATGGCGCGCGTTTTGGGATAGTATCTTTATGCTCTCGTCAACAGCCATCTCCTTTGGCCTTGGCTTTGTGCTCGGCAATATGATCCAAGGCATTCCCTTGAGTGCCGATGGTGAATTTGCAGGGACCTTTGCGCAGATGATCAACCCCTATTCGATGCTAACGGGACTTTTGATCGTTGCCCTCAATGCGATGCATGGGAACATCTATTTGCTCATGAAAACAGAAGGGGATGTCCACGAGCATATGCGCCATTGGTCCTATCGGACGATTGCCATGTTTATCCTGTTCTATTTTATCACCACTTGCGCCACCTTGATCCATCTTCCATACATGACAGCTGTGTTTAGGGATGAGCCTTGGATGTTTGCCATCGTTCTTGTGGGGCTCCTTGCAATTGCCGCCATTCCAAGGGAAATTCGAAAAAAAAGAGATGGATGGGCGTTCATCGCCTCTTCGTTGGGCATCTTTTTTCTCGTGGCTGTTTATGCCCTTGGAACGTTTCCCAATCTCGTCATCGCGAGCAATGACCCCGCTTTAAGTTTAACAATTAGTAATTCCTACACATCTAAAAAAACTTTAGAAGTGCTTCTTACAATCGTTTTAATTGGCATGCCTCTTGTCCTTCTCTACTTTATCACCGTCTATACGATTTTTCGGGGGAAAGTGAAGCTCGACTCTCATTCTTATTAGTGTTACAATGAAGAGGCTATGCCGATACCAAAGAAAAAGTTCAGGGAGATTATTTTTCAACTCCTCTACAGCTACGACCTCTCTAGAGGTGTAGGGGGGGAAGAGATCATTCCCATGATGATGGAAACCCTTTCCGTTTCAAGATCGAATTTACGCCAAGCACAAGCGCAAATGGAAAAGGTGGTCTCTCATTTGAAAGAGCTTGACCACCTCATTGATCAAGAAGTTAAAAATTATGAGGCAGATCGCATTGGCAGAGTTGAACGGGCGATTCTTCGCCTGGGAGTTTATGAGCTTCTTTTTGACTCCCACTTGCCCCCTAAGGTTGTGATTGCCGAATCTTTGCGGCTCTCCAAAAAATTTAGCTCCCCTGAATCGACGAGTTTTGTCAATGCTGTTATTGATGGGATCAGGGAAAAAGAGGGGATTGAGGTCCAACAGGTGGAAGAAGATAAAAATGCAACCTTCTTTGGAGATTGAGCGGAGCAAAATTCTCGCTCCTTTTACGACATTTGGAATAGGCGGGCCAGCTGAGCAGTTTGTGATCGTCCGGACCTTTGAAGAGATGAGCCAAGCGATGTATCTTCCGCGTCCTCACTTCATTCTGGGCAAGGGGAGTAATTGTCTTTTTGACGATCGGGGTTTTTCGGGCTCTGTGATTTTAAACCGGATCGATCTTTTCGAAGATTTAGGGCAAGGGCGCTTTCGGGCAGGGGCGGGGATGGCACTTCCTCTTTTAAGTATTAAAACGGCTAAGGGAGGGTGGAGCGGGCTTGAATTTGCCTGTGGCATCCCTGGCTCTGTAGGGGGCGCTGTCGTGATGAATGCGGGGGCGAGCGGAAAAGAGATTGCCGATGTGCTTGAGTCGGTAGAAGTGGTCGACCAGGAGGGGAGATTGCAGTTTTTCCGCACAGATCAGCTCCATTTTTCCTACCGCACCTCCCCTTTTCAACAAGAGGGAGGGGGGGCTGTAGTGGCGGCCACCTTTCAGCTCTTCTCCTCTGTAAAGGCGCGCGGGATCCAGCTCGCCAACATCAAACAGAGAAAAGAGACGCAGCCTCTTGGAGAGAAATCGGCAGGGTGCATCTTTCGCAATCTCCCCACTGTATCTGCCGGACAACTGATTGACCACTGTGGCCTCAAAGGCTTAAGCGTTGGGGATGCCGTTGTTTCCGACGTGCACGCCAATTTTATCGTCAATCGGGGAAGAGCCACGAGTAGCGATGTTCAGATGCTCATCGAGAAGATCAGGGGGCATGTCTTAGAAAAGACAGGGCATCTCCTTTATGAAGAGGTGCGCAAAGTTCCATATGTCATTTAGAGCCGATTTGCACACCCACACCGACTGCTCGGACGGAACGGTGTCTCCTCAGGAGCTCGTCCGCCTTGCGAAGCAGATAGGCCTTTCTGGATTGGCCATTACCGATCACGATACGTTTGAAGGCTATTTCCACGCTCTTCCTGTTGCAGAGAAAGAGGGGATTGAGCTCCTCATCGGCGCCGAATTTTCTGCCGCTCATCCAAGAGGCAGCGTCCACATCCTCGCCTACGGCTTCGATCCCGAGCACATCGCCTTGCGCGAGCTGTGCGCGCATCATCTCAAAAGAAGAACTAAGAGAAATTTAGAGATCTTAGAGCGGCTCAAAGGGTATGGGATGAGCCTGAATGAAGAAGATCTTTGGGCCATGGCGCAAAGGGAAGATAAAAAAGTATTTGGAAGACCTCACATCGCACAGGCGATGGTGAAATTGGGGTATGCCAGTGATTTAAAAGAGGCCTTTTCCCGTTGGATTGGCGATGGCAAGCCAGCCTACGCCGCTCCGATGGAGGTGAGTGTTGAAGAGACCCTTGAAAGGATTCACCTTGCAAAAGGGTTTGCGGTCATTGCGCACCCTCATTTGCTCGGAGACTCTTATCTACTTTCGCTCCTTTTGAAGATGCCTTTTGATGGGATTGAGGGGTTTTACGGCAAATTTGCTGCCGGTGTCGATCAGCGCTATGTCAATATGGGGCAAAATTTAGGCTGGATCATCACTGGAGGCTCTGACTTTCATGGCTCTGTCAAGCCCCAAGTCTCTTTAGGCTCCTCTTGGGTAGGTGAGGGGGTCTTTCGCAAGCTTCAAGGGGGGCTATGTCGCGAGAATTAATCGATCGCCTTTTTGCCGTAGCGCGCGATCCCAAGGAGGGTTTGAGGGTGATGAGGCGTTTGACCGAGGCGTTAGGGTCTCCCCAAAAACAATTTCCCGTCGTTCATGTCGCTGGGACCAATGGCAAGGGCTCTGTGACGACCAAGATCGCCGCCTCTTTTCGCCACGCGGGGCTCTACACCTCTCCTCATCTCCACACCTTTCGCGAGAGGATTCGTGTGGGGGGGAAGATGATCTCTGAAGACGACCTTGAAAAGGGATTGGAGCACCTTTTTGCTATTTGCGAAGAGAGAAATATTCCTCCGAATTTTTTTGAATTAGCGACCGCCTTAGCGTTTCTCCACTTTGCCCAAGAAAAGGTGGATATTGCCGTCCTTGAAACGGGCTTAGGAGGTCGTTTAGATGCCACAAATGTGGTCGATCCCAAGCTCACCGTCATCACCTCGATTGGGATGGATCATAGCGAAGTGCTTGGAGAGACGTTGGAGGCCATCGCTGCTGAAAAGGGGGGGATTGTCAAGCCGGGGGTCCCTTGCATTCTTGGTCCGGGCGCGCAAGGGTATGGGATCGAGGAGATTTGCAAGGATCTCGCCTCCCCTGCCATTTTGGTCGAGCCTTGTGGTCTTTCATTTATCGAGGAAAATCGGAAAATTGCTCAAGTTGCTTTAGAGTATCTCCAAGCCCCTACAACTGGCCTCGATGCGCTGCCCCCTTGCCGCTTTGAGCAAATTGGAAGGGTGATTTTCGATGTGGCCCATAATGCTCACGGTTTAGAGGCGCTATTGCGCCAACTCGGAGATCGGCCGGTGCGCTTTGCAGTGGCTTTTTCCAAAGACCGGAGAAGCGCTGTAGAGGGCTTACAGGTGTTAGCGGCCTCAAAAGCTCCCGTCCACCTTTTAGAAGTGCCCCATAGCCGGATGCTGAAGCTTGAGCAGCTTTGTGATCTTTTTCCTGGCCGAGCTGCTCAGCCAAGCGGTCGCATCGATCAGGTGTTGCCTTGGATTGTCAACCACTTCCAAGAGACCGTGGTGGTTTGTGGAAGCTGCTATTTGATGGATAGCGCGTTTGCCGCGCTAAAAATAAGAAGATTTTTGCAGGATTATTAAAGAAGGGCAGGCGCGCCGATTGAGCCAGCGCATGTGCGAACAGCTCCATGTGTCGCGAGATAAGGCTTTGCCCCACTCTAAGAGGGCCTCTTCTTCAAGAGCCCCTTCTTTGTGACCGCTATAGCAGGTGATCGAAAGGCAGCCCCCTGGAAGCAGCATTGAGCTGAGCTGCTGGACACTCGTTAGTGTGGTCGCCACTCGAGTGGTGAGGGTTTTGTCACCTCCTGGCAAGTAGCCGAGATTGAAGACCGCTAAATGGCAGGGTTCATTCAAAGTGCTATGACAGCCGAGCTTGAAGATGACCCATGGGCAGTTTTCGACCTCTTTTTTCGTAGATGCAATCGCCTCTTCTTGCAGGTCACAAGCAATCACTTTTCCCTCCGGTCCCACCAATCGCGCTAAGAGGCGGGTGTCAGCGCCATTACCGCATGTCGCATCAATTACCGTCTCACCCCCCTTGAGAAGCTGGTGCCAAAGGGAATGGGCCAAATCGAGATGACCATCAAATAAAGAAAACCGTCGCATAAAATCCTTTTTCCGTTTTACAGTGTTGGTATTTCATTAAGACAAGAAGGAGATTCCAGTATGACCATCGACGCAATCAAAGAGCAACTGCGAACAGTGGAGCAAAAGATGAGCCCTCCCCCTCTTTGGTGGATGCTCAAAGCCTTAAGTGTCGCAGGAGGAGCAGGAGGAGCTCTTTATGCTTGGAGGGCAGCCTCGAGGTTGTCAACAAAGATGAGTCGTTTTGCAACTAAAATGGGAGCTCTTGCGTTGGCGACAGGAGCCATTACTGCTGCCTATTTTCCCTACCCGATCAGCGAAGAGGAGAAAAAAGTTGCCAATGAGCAAATGGTCTTAAAACTTTATCAGCTGATCTTGCACAAGGATGCTACCGAACAAGAGATCCAAGGTTGTGCCAAGCGTTTAAGCCATTTAGTGCCTGTATTGCGGTTTGTAGAGATGAGCCAAGCGAGTCCTCAATTGAATGCCGAGGAGATCATGAAACTCCTGCACCACTTTCCCCATGCAACATTGGACCTTTCTGGGGCTCCTCGAGATCTTCTTGAAGGGGTATGTGTGATGGCAATTTTTCAAGTTGAAAGAGGTCATCCCGATCCGCGCCTTTGCAAGGCCGTCCGTTTCATGAATTGGAACAGTCATTTGAAAAACGTTAGCACAAGTTTAGAGGCTTTGTTGCCCCATTTCCCTTCCCTTGAAGAGCTCAATCTGTATGACATGCGTCTAGAGAGGCTCACTCAGGAAATGGTGGAGAAGATCTTAAGCGATCATTCCCAGTTGAGGAGATTAGATCTTCCAGTAGATCTACGGAAAGAGTGGATGAACAAGGCCTTTACCTCCATAGAGCAGGGGGAGGAGTTGACCCCTTTTCACGCAGCTTACCTGCGTGTCGTGCACCAGTTAGAGTGGGTCGATTTATCTCGAGTTGAAGGGATCACTTGGAGGGATGCGACAATTGCGGAAGTGATCCAAAAGATGCCCGCTTTGCAAGAGGTGAATTTTTCTGAATTAAACATAGCCATAGCTCCTCTCACCTTGCAGAAATTGCGCGGCTTAACCTCTTTGCAAAGTCTTCAGCTCCCCTCTTCTTGGATTGAAGCAGCGGTTGAACAGATTGTCTCTCAACCAGAGGAGATTGGGCAAAAATTTCAGGCAGTTTGCGCATTGACTGAAGCGTTAGAGCCGAAGCTGTTGGAAAAACATGTGAAAAGCTCTGAGGATCTTTGCATTGTGTTAAATCAATTTTGTAATCTCAAGCGCTTGGGTTTAGGGGGCTCCGCTATGGGAGAAATCGTGAATGTCTCAGTGATGCAATCGATTCAAAGGCTGGAGTCTTTAGAATCTTTGACTCTTTCTTGCGGTGACACCGCTTTAGGTGCTTTGCCTAAGGGATGTCCTTTTGTAGAGCTGTCTAATGCCTTTAAGGTGACTGGGGAAGGGATCGCTTTGCTGCTCCAAAGTGCTCCGCAGGAGTTGAAGATTTGCAGCAATAGGCCGGGAAACACGGTTCCTAATTGGAGCGAGAGTAAAAAGAATTTTTCCGCTTTAAAAGCGCGCTACAAAATTAAAGACTCTTATTTAAATCTGCGGACCCTAAAAGAGGGGGAAGAGATTTGGGAAGCGATCTTGGATAACCACGACAAAGTTTTTTCCGAAAACAGCTATGTCAAGGCTTGTTATCTTCATCTCATTGCTCAAAAGGAGGAGATCCTTTAAGCTCTCCTTCTTCCTGAGGGGTGTTAGCTCAGTTGGTTAGAGCGCCACGTTGACATCGTGGAGGTCAGCTGTTCGAGTCAGCTACATCCCAATTTTTGAGGTTAATTGAGTATAAATTCTATTCGATCGGCCCGCAAGTGTGCGGGCGAAGTCCTTGCATGTGCTCTTCTAGAGCTTAGACCTGATGCTCAGCTGAGCTGCGGGGGAGTCGAAGGGGAATCTTTTTTCTGCGATATTGCCCTCACAGAGCCCCCTTCTCTCAAGCAGGTCACAAAACAGATGCGCCGCATTATCGAAGAGGCGCGCCCCATCAAGACACTCCATATGCTGCGCTCGAATGCGGCCGAGTACCTCCAATTTCTCGGTCAAAAACAGCTCGCTCAAAAAATAGCAAGTGGATCAAGCGAAGGGGTTGAATTGATCGAAATCGGAGAATTTCGGGACCTTTGCCCCGCGCCCCATTTGCGTCATACCGGAGAAATCCCTCCTTTTGCCCTCCTTGATGTCTCTCCTTTAAGAGGAAAATGGCGCTTCTCTGGAGTTGCTTTTGCAGAAGAAGGAGGGTTAAAAAAGTTTTTGCAGGGGAGAAAAAAACTCATCGATGCCCATGGGTTGGGGAAAGAGAGGGGGTTATTTTCTTTTTATGAGAACGAGCGCCTTTGGCATCCTCAAGGGGAGGTCGTACGTGAAGAGCTAACCCGGTGGTGGCAGGAGCTGCAGTGTGGGGCGCATCGAGTAAGTACAGGTCTTATTCCTCATAAAATTTTATTCGAACGAGAGACCCCGCCCCTTCCCTGCGGCTATGCGGAGATTGCCCCCTTTGAACGGGTGACCCATTTTTGCCATCTTGAACAGGTTCCCTCTACTCTGAAATCTCACTTGCAAGCTATGCTACAAGTCGCTAAGATCCTCTCGCTTGGCAGTCAGTGGAGTCTATGGGGGGCTCAAGCTTCCAAAGCTCGACAGGAGCAAATCTGGAAGATTGCGCTTAAGACTTTCGAAGAGAGCAAGTTAAGCTACTTTATCGAAACAGAGCCACCCAATTTTCCAGGACTTATTATCTCGTTGCAGTTGACCGATCGACTGGGGCGAGAGTGGGAGGGGTGCCAAGTGCATTTGGAGGTGAGGAGCGATGGCCTTTGGCAGATTCAGCGCACTTTATTTGGTGCGTTAGACATTTTTGTCGATCGACTTCTCGAACATACCCATGGGGTCCTCCCTTTGTGGCTTGCACCTGAGCAGGTGCGTGTGATCCCTTTGACGCAAGAACAAGGGAGCCAGGCTATTAAGGTCTGCGAACTGTTGCGTCAGGAAGGGATGCGCCCTGTCCTTGATTGCACAAAAGAGCGCTTGAGTGCCAGAATCAGGCGCAGTCAGCTTGCAGGTGTCCCTTATGTCGCTGTGATCGGCACAGCTGAAGGTGAGGGGCGCTTGCGGCTAAAAAGATGGAATGACGAGACGCTCTTCTTACTGAGTTTTGAGGAGTTAATAGAGCGTTTGAAACGAGAATGCGATACGCGAGGCAGCATTGAGGACCAATAGACAGATTCGTGCCCCTAAGGTGCGCCTGATCGACGAGGAAGGAAAGTTAGTAGGTGTCGTCTTTCGAGATGAGGCGCTGCGAATGGCAGAGGAGGCAAATCTTGACCTTGTCGAGGTTGTTCCTAACTCTGTTCCTCCCGTTTGTAAGATCATTGACTATGGAAAATTTCGCTATGATCAACAGAAGCGAGAGAAAGAGAGCAAAAAAGCTCAACATCACATCAAAGTCAAAGAGATCAAGGTTAAACCCAACATTGATGAACACGATTTTCAAACAAAATTGCGTAAGGCGCGCGACTTTGTTGAGAAGGGGTTAAAAGTAAGAATTACCTGTATGTTCCGCGGTCGGCAAGTTGCCCACCCAGAAGTGGGACAGCGGGTGGTCGAGAAAATGGTCCAAGATTTAGATGACATTGCGGCGCTAGAAGCGCCTGTGAAATTCTTGGGGCGCACGATCTCCACAGTGGTAGCACCGCGCTCCAAACCCAAAACACCTGTAAACAAGAATCCTGTAAAGAAGGAAACGAACCTTGCCTAAGATGAAAACCCGAAAGGCGCTAAAAATGCGCTTTAAAGTCACTGGTACCGGTAAGTTGCGTCGCAATCGCCCAGGGCGACGACATATCTTGACCTCTAAAACCCCCAAGCGCAAGCGCCAGCTGCGTCGTCCCTCTTTGGTTGACGCGGGCATTGTGCGCACCTACAAGACCCTGATGGGCGTCAAATAAGGAGATTTACTCATGGTACGCGTTACAAATGCAGTCGCTTATAATCGCCGTCGGAAGCGTTTATTTAAGCGGGCAAAAGGTTTCAGTGGCGACAGAAAAAACCACTTGAGACAAACAGATAGCACGGTCATGCGGGCCATGGCGTTTCATTATCGCCATCGCAAGCATAACAAGCGGAATTTTCGCCGTCTGTGGATCACCCGTATTGGAATCGCCGCTCGTATGAATGGCCTCTCTTATAGCCGGTTGATCGATGGAATGAGGAAAGCAGATTGTATTGTGGATCGAAAAATGTTGTCCGCCCTTGCTGTGCATGACCTTGTCGCATTTCGGGCAGTGGCCGATGTGGCAAAAGCGGCACTGGTGTCGTGAAAGAGAGAATTGAGGCGCTTAAGCATGAAATCGAGAGGGCCTTGAGCGAAGGGAGGAGTCTTAAAGACATTAAGGAGCTCCAAGTCCGCTTTTTAGGCCGAAAAGGGCCCATTCAGGAGCTGATGCTTGCCTTGCGCGAGACTTCAGCAGAAGAGCGCCCCTCTCTAGGGCAGCAGATCAATCGCCTCAAAGAAGAGGTGACAGAAGCACTTCACAAGCTTGAAAAAAACTTCTCCTCTTCCGAAGAGGAGGAGAGGTTGCGCCAAGAGACCTTAGACGTCACTTTACCTGGATCTTATCGCCCTCTTGGGCGCAAACATCCCGTTTCTGCCATGTTGGATCTCGTCTTGGAAGCCCATCGCGATATGGGATTTTCGGTGCAGTATGGTCCAGATATCGAAAGTGATTTTTACAATTTTGAAGCGCTCAATTTTGCTCCTGACCATCCCGCGCGCGACATGCATGACACCTATTACATTGAGCCTGGGGTGTTACTCCGGACCCACACTTCTAATACCCAAGTGCGCCTCATGGAGGGGCACCCCCCTCCGATTCGGATCGCAGCGCCTGGCCGCTGCTTTCGCAATGAGGACATCACTGCTCGGTCTCATCTATTTTTTCATCAAGTAGAAGGGATTTATATCGATCGAGGTGTTTCCATGAGCGATCTCGTTCAGACGCTCGAGGATCTCTTGCATCGCATTTTTTCGACCCAAGTGAAGTTGCGCTTGCGCTCGAGCTATTTCCCTTTTGTTGAGCCGGGGCTTGAAGTGGACATCAGCTGTCTGGCTTGCTCGGGCAAGGGGTGCACTCTTTGCAAAAAAAGTGGGTGGCTTGAGGTGTTAGGGGCGGGGATGGTCCATCCTGAGGTGCTCAAATCGGGAGGGATCGATCCTGAAGAGTATACGGGCTATGCTTGGGGCATGGGAATTGAGCGGCTCGTTCTTCTTAAGTATGGGATCGATGACATTCGCCTGCTCTTTGATGGAGATGTGCGCCTTTTGCGCCAATTCTCCTTTGTATAGGGCCAACTAAATTCAGATCTTTATTCAACAACATGTGTATAGAGAAAAACCACAGTTCAGGCTAAAGTTCTTTTTATGCGATCATATGAACAAAAACCCTCTATCTTTCGACAAGAAAGTCTTAAAGTCATTGAGCAAGTGCGTCGTCCGATTTATGAGCGGCAGCCTATTTCCTATTCTAAGGAGTGGTTAGACGCTTATGAACCCAACAGCACTTATTATGTTCCTGCATCTTTAAGAGACCAACTGCTGCAAGCCGGAAAACGCAATGACCATCAGGATCCAGCCGGCACGTACGCTCATAAAATTTTTAACAGACTTTTGATCGATCTTTCCTACAATTCTTCCCGATTAGAGGGGAATACGTATTCGTTGTTAGATACTGAGCGTCTTCTTCTTCAAGGGGCGAGTGCTGAGGGTAAACTCGATGAAGAAAAGGTCATGATTCTTAATCACAAAGAGGCGATACGCTACTTAGTTGATCATGCTGCCCACTTGGAAGTGAATAAGGAGACCATTTGCACGTTGCATTACTTACTTGCAGCAGATTTGGTAGAGCCGAGGTATGCTGGAAAGGTGAGAGATCATGGGGTGCGTATCGGTGGATCTACTTATCTTCCTTTTGAAGATTCACAGCGGTTACAGATCCAGCTCGAGCGGGTGGCAAAAAAAGGTGCTCTGATTCGCGATCCTTTTGAGCAGAGTTTGTTTTTGCTCGCCCACGTTAGCTATCTACAGGCTTTTGTGGATGTCAACAAACGGACCGCTCGCCTCTGCGCCAATATTCCGTTGATTCCTAAAAATCTAGCACCTCTTTCGTTCAATGATCTGGAAAGAGAAGACTATATGTCTGCCATGCTAGCGATCTATGAGCTGCAAGAGATTCGTCCCCTCGTCGATCTTTATGCTTATTCCTACTTAAGAACCTGTGCTGCCTATGATGCAACGATTCAAGCTGTCGGTTTTGACGAGATGCGCATCCGTTATCGGCAGCAGCGCCGAGCAGTTGTGCGGGAGGTGATTTTGCAAAAAATATTTGGCGTGCGACTTAAAGAGTATATTCACGCAGAAGCGAAAAAGCAAATTCCGCAAGAGCATCAAATAGCGTTTGAAGAGGATGTGTTCGAAGATTTAGAGCTCATGGATGTGAGCCGTTTAGCAGGGCTTGGAGTTACACCAGAGCAGCTCGATGTCTGGTTGAAACTCGGAAGAGGAGGGATTTGAACCCCCGGTCCTTTGCAAGACTTCGGTTTTCGAAACCGACGCGATCGGCCACTCTGCCACTCTTCCAAAGTAGACTTTTCTAGATAAATTTCGGAAGAGGAGGGATTCGAACCCCCGAACCCGTGAAGGTCTGCTGTTTTCAAGACAGCCGCGATCGGCCACTCTGCCACTCTTCCGCCAAGCACTATAGCGAA
This sequence comes from Verrucomicrobiota bacterium, assembly GCA_018239785.1. Lineage (GTDB taxonomy): Bacteria > Chlamydiota > Chlamydiia > Chlamydiales > JAFEGQ01 > JAFEGQ01. The sequence continues at coordinate 22,611 of JAFEGQ010000218.1, read as the reverse complement.
AAGGGAATTGGCAGACAATCTCGACTTATCTTACAATGGATGGAGGAGGTGTAACATGGAAGAAGCTCATGTAAAAAAGGTGGCAGCTACCCTCGGGCAGTTGCTCGCTGATACTTATGTTTTATATGTTAAAACACACAATTTTCATTGGAATGTTGTGGATAGCCGTTTTGATATGCTGCATAAAATGTTTCAAGGACAGTACGAAGATCTCGCAGAAGCTGCGGACCTTCTTGCAGAGCAGATCCGCATTGTTGGGCAGATCGCTCCTGGAAGCATGAAAGAATTTCTAAGCCTTACCCGCTTGAAAGAAGCCGCAGGAGCTAAACAAGGGGGAGATGCGATGATTAGAGAACTTCTTCACGACCACGAAGTGATTGCTCAGGGGTTGCGTGAAGGGACAGCCATTGCTCAAAAGGCAGGCGATGAAGGGACAGCAGATGTGCTCATTGAACGGATTCGCGTTCACACAAAAGCTATTTGGTTCCTCAAGAGCCATCTCTAAATTTAGGCGTATTTTTGCCTTCACTTGTTCTCTTATCTCCCCCTTTCAGGGGGAAAAGAGAACAAGTGATTTTTTCTTGAATAGAGGTATTTAGTAAATTTTTTCACATTTCTTTTTAATGTCTTTTTCTAGTTTCTTTTTATTACTGAAAGTAGTAACATCATCGTTTCTGCAACTGTAAGGAAAAAGGGAAATACTCATGAAATGTTCTAATGATTCTGCCACAACTCGTTGGATTACAGCCTCGCTGGCTTTAGTTTGTGGATCTGCTCCCTGGATCTTGCCTGCACGTTTCACTCCTCGCTATTTCACAGGCCCCATGAAAGTGGGGGTCACCTGCCTAACAGCTGCCGTTGCTTATTCTCAGCTAGTGGCCTATCTTTCTCCGGGATCTCGAGGATGGGAAAAGGGACAAGAAGACATAAAAGCTTTCTGTGCGAAAAAAGAGATCAACGAAGAAACGATTAACAAGCTCCCCAAGCGGATCGCTGGAGTCCTTCCCGACGTTGTGGGACACCCAGCTTATCGAGAACTCAGCCTCATTTTGCGCGATTTTGCACAGAGTCAATCAGAATTATCAGAATTAATAGAAGATGCAAGATATTCTGAACAGAATATCAACAAATTAATTAATGAAATAAATAAATATCTTGATTCCATCCTCAATCCATCCGCGTCATTGCCCGCCAAGCCTGTATCAGATAGCGATTATTTAGGAGAAGAGCTGCGTGAAGAATTCTTGAAACAGCTCAGTAATCCGCCTCCTCAAGAGAACAAGGAAATCCAAGAAGAGCGGAAGAAAATTGTAAAACAACTGATCCTCTTGTTTCGCGACCCTAATAACAACAATAAGATAAAGATTTTTTTCGAACTCATCGACAAAGCGCTGGAGCAGAACCTCCCTATTGCGCAGGCGCTTGAAGCGGCAATTTTAGAGTTAAAAAATGATGGAGAATTACCTCCTCTTCCGACTAGGCCCCCTGAATTAAAGGGGGAGAAAGGGCTTGCTGCCGCATATGTGACCCATGTGGGCGCGACTGTATGTGAAGATTTAGTCACCTATTTCCAAGAAAATCACATAGAAATTTCTAGAGAAGAAGCCAGGCTTATTCTTTTATCTCAATTGAAGATCAATGTCCTTAATGAAAGAATTCAGGGTTTTGCGAGCACTTTGAAAAATAATTGCAAAATTGCAAAACAATTTATCCAAAAACAAAGGGAGGCCATTTTAAGTGAATTAGGACTTAAAAACGAAGTGGATATTCAAGAGGTAGTGGATTACATTTTTTGTGTTCGCGATGTTTATCCTCAATGTGTTAAAGAATACCCAGAAAAAAAAGAATCCATAGATTTTCTGCGCGAACAGCTTCAAAGCAAAAATACATACAATTACAGTGCATTATTACATGTTGTTCGCATCGAACAACAGATAGAGGCGCTGACACAGGGAAAAAATAGCTTGGAGTCTGCGATAGAGCGGTGTGAGGTTGGGCGTGTTGATAATGGGAAAAAAGTTCTTAGTAATTTGAGGCATATTCTTGTTAAACTAGAGGATCCCAATCTTCCGAGCGCAACCAAACAGCACATTTTGACCGATTTGGCCGATAAACTTAGCGCCTGTGACCCCACATGGGTAGAGGTGAGTCGCTACTCATTAGAAGAGATCTACAGCTGCGCAGAAAAAGGGGAAGATATTCTCCTCAGGATGGCAAAAAAAGTGAGGGAAGATATTGTGCTAAAGATTTCTGGAGGAATCCAGTGGCACACTCTTAATTACTTACGTGGGCAAAGCGATTTAGATTTTGGGCTTGACAAGGAAGATATTGAGGGAGATCGATATAAGAATAATTTTAAAATTTCAGAGTCGCTCTCATCTTTTAGACAAAAATGTATGGCTGAGTACACTCCCCACCATTTAGTGGAATCTGTTCAGATGCAGTTGCTCTACCGTTCTGGAACAGAGACAAATCTTTTGCAGCAAGAAGTCCTCTATCCGTTTTTGGAAGACCATCCTGAGATTTGTAAAGGAGTTGACTCAATCGAATGGATGACTACCAACTGCCTCGAGAAGCAAGCCCTTGGCAATGGTAAGGTGGCCCACGTGATCAATCTTCTGGGTGTGGGTTACATGCTCGAAGCCATTGGCCTAATTAAATAGTTCAAGAGGTGTGGGTGGCGTGATGGGAGCTAGTGCCGACAAATCGCTTGAAGGTAAGCCCTTGGACAAGGGTTGAAAAGGTGACGCAGAAGTAGGTGGCGACCCAGATCACATTCGTAGATTCACTCTCGGGCAGAGAAAGGGCAAGGGCGAGACTGACCCCCCCACGCATGCCCACCCAGGTGAGGATAACAACGGCTCGCTTCGTAAAGGGGCGGAAAAAGCGAAAGATCCCAATGGGAATCGCGACGCTGAGATAACGGGCGATCAGCACGACGCCGATGCTGATGAGGGCGGTTAAGGCATAAAGCCAGCTGAGCGGCAAAGCGAGGAGCTGAAGGCCCATGAGGAGGAACAAGACGGCGTTGAGGAATTCATCCAGCAAAGCCCAAAAATCGTACATTTCTCTGAAGGTGACTGAGCTCTTCCTTCTTCCCTTATAATTGCGGACAAACAGCCCCATGATGACGACTGTGAGGGGTCCTGAGATGCCGCTGAGCATGGCCAAATCGTAGGTGAGGGCGACGAGGCCTAGAGTGACGAGAATCCGAGGGCCCGTTTGATCCACAGTCGTGAGCAATTTGTGTGTGATAAATCCCCCTAAAAGCCCTAAAAGGGTGCTGCCGATGATTTGAAGGGCTACCATCAACAAGACATCGCTTGCCCCAATTTTTTGTTCCAAGGTGGCAATCGCTATTAAGACGACAAAGAGGACGATGGCAATCCCGTCGTTAAACAGCGCCTCTCCCATCACCTTGATCCGCAAGGGGTGGGGAATATGGGCCCGCTTGAGGAGGTTAATCACAATCACAGGATCGGTAGGAGAAATGATCGCTCCGAAAATCAGCGCATAGAGAAACGGGATCCCGATGTGGAGCAGCTGAAAGACCGCATACATCCCCACTCCTACAAACAGGGCAGAGAGGAGCACTCCTACGGTGGAAAGGGTGAGGATGACCCATTTTTCTTCGGCAAGATCTTGGATATTGAGCTGGAGCGATCCGGCAAAGAGGAGGAAGGCGAGGACCCCGTAGAGAACAGTAGCGCTGAAGTTGATTCTTTCGATCATGTCGATGAGGAGATGTCCGACATGGAGATCAAAGGCCTTCAATCCAAGGATCACAATCGAGATGAGCAGGGCACCTCCCATGTAGGCAATCGTGGGAGGAATGCGGACAAAACGGGCGTTGAGGTAGCTAAAGGCTGCCAAGAAGACGAGGATGACAGTGAAAATATCGAAGGGGGCCATTAAAATTTCTTTTTTTCACCATCCTACTTAAGTGGGGCAATAAGAGAAAGGAGTTCAGCGGCAATTTGAGAAGAGGAGGCGCTAAGGCTAGCTGATTGTGGCTTGATCAAGAGGTCAAGTCCCTGGGGGAGTTGAGAGTAAGAGGTGCGGAAGGCTTCTCGGACGATCCGCTTAAAGCGATTGCGCAAGTGCGCTTTCCCATAGCGACGAGTAACCGTGATCCCAAGACGGGTCTGAGGCTGCCGATTGGGGCGCATTTCGACAACGAGTAGAGTGCCGGAAAAACGACGCCCCTCATGACGCATTTGAGAGAACTGGCGCCTCGAAAGGAGGCGAAGTAACTTAGAAAATTTCAAGGGCAGAGGCGATAACGACCATGGCGGCGTCGGCGATTGAGGACCTTGCGACCACAAGGGCTGCTCATTCTCTGGCGAAAACCAAAGGTGTTTTTTCTACGGCGTTTGCTAGGTTGATAGGTCCGTTTCACTGTCTACTCCTTGTAGAGAGGCTATCTTAGCGCGTAGCTCCCTTTTTTGCAATTACTGGACATTTTTCAAAAAAGGAAAATAGAGGACGTCGCGGATCGAGTGGGCTCCACTAAAGAGCATCACCAGCCGATCTACCCCCATCCCAATGCCGCCACAAGGGGGCATCCCTTGACACACCGCTTCGAGAAATTCCTCGTCCAACGGTGAAGCCTCTTCATCCCCCTCTTCTCTGCGCATGGCTTGATCGACCAAGAGCTTGCGTTGGATCGTCGGATCATTGAGCTCTGAGTAGGCATTGCATATTTCATTCCCCAAAATATAACTTTCAAACCGCTCTACCAGCCCTTCTTTGCGCAACTTGGGATCCCGGTGAGGTTTGCAAAGAGGGGTCGTTTCAATGGGATAATCGAGAATATGGTGGGGCTGAATGAGTTTTTCCTCGACGAGCTCTTCAAATAAGAAGGCGATCAAGAGGCCGCGAGAGGCTTTGTCCACTTGTAGGGGGTCGAGGTCGGTACGAGCTAGAAGGGTTTTTTTGAGCTCGTCGTCGTTCAGGTCATCGACAGAGATTTGGGCATATTCTTGGATCGCCTCTTTAAGGGTGAGTCGTTTCCAAGGCGCTTTGAAGTCGATCGTGAAATGTTCGTAGACGATTTTTGAGCTCCCATGCAGTTCGATCGCTATTTTTTCACAAAGAGTTTCCATCAAGTGCATCATGTCCCGATAGTCCCAGTAGGCGGCGTAGGCCTCTAGCATGGTAAATTCGGGGTTGTGATTGCGGTCGATCCCTTCATTGCGAAAGACGCGCCCCATTTCGAAAATTCTCTCCATCCCGCCGACAATCAATTTTTTTAAAGAGATTTCGAGCGAGATGCGCAAGAACATCGACTGTTTGAGGCTATGGAGCTGGGTGAGAAAGGGCTTTGCCGCAGCTCCTCCGTAGATCGACTGCAAGACAGAGGTTTCAACTTCGACGAAATTTGCCTCATGGAGCGCTTGGCGCAGCATCCGGACGACGGTCGCCCTGATCCGAAAGGTGTTTGCAACCTCTTGATTGGTGATCAGATCGAGCCAGCGTTTGCGGTAGCGCACCTCTTTGTCGGCAAGTCCTCCATGTTTGTCGGGCAGAGGCAGAAGAGTTTTGCACAGCAGAGTCACTTGCCGCACAAGGAGGGTGAGTTCTCCCTTGCGGGTGCGGAAAAGATGCCCTTCAACTCCTAAAATATCCCCTAGATCGATCAGTTTTTCAATGAACTTTAAGTGGGAGAGCTCCTCGCCTTGAGGGGTGTAGTTGGCCACGGAGGTGAGATCGCGGCTAAACATGATCTGAATGCGCCCTGTGTCATCTTGGAGGTGTCCAAAGGCATTTTTCCCCATCGCTCGAAAGAGCATCAGCCTTCCGGCGAGCTTAGCATGGGGGGTCCTTCCCTCTTCTGCAGATTCACTAGGCCCCACTTCATGCCCTTCGAAATTTTTTTCCAGCCCCCCCGCTTTGTCTTCAGGGGTCCATTTGGCGGGATAGGGATCTACGTGTAAGTCGAGGATCTTCTGGAGTTTTTCGCTCCTGATTTTGAACTCGTCGTGGCTCTGGTAGTCGGGTGTTTGAAACATAAGGGTCACTTTATGGAAAGGTTAAAAAAATGTCGACGTTGGGTCGACATCTATCGTACAGCGAATCCCTTTTTGTGTGGACATTGAACGCAGCTGTTCATTCATATGAGAGACGCTAGGACCTCTAAGGAAAAATTGAAATCGATGTTTTCCCTTCACTTTTGCATAGCCGGAGGGGAGAGGGGGGAGAGCAGCGTGGGGGGGGCTAAGGGCGAGTGTTGAGAAAGCTTTTTTCGCCGCGGCTTGTACCTCCTGTTCCTCATCGCCCGAGAAAGTGACTTTAATGAGGTGGGAGGTGGGGGGGAACTGGAAGAGCTGTCTTGAGGCGATCTCTTGGTTGAAAAAACGTTGATAGTCTTGTTGGACAGCGGCGCAAATGATCGGATGTTCGGGAAGGCGCGTTTGAATCAAGACGCGCCCTTTGAGTTGACCTCGACCAGCTCTTCCGGCCACTTGGGTGATTAGTTGAAAGACCCTTTCGCTGGCGCGAAAGTCGGGGATGTGGAGGGAGGCGTCGATGTTGAGGACCCCCACGAGGGTCACTTGGGGGAAGTGGAGTCCTTTGGCGATCATTTGGGTACCGATGAGCACATCGGCTTTTCCTGAGCGGAAGCTGTGCAGCAGCTCTTCATGGCTCCCTTTGTGGCGGGTGGTGTCTCCATCGGCCCGCAGACTGCGGATGTTGGGAAAGATCGCGTGCAGAGCCCGCTCGATCTGTTCGGTGCCAACGCCGCAAAACTTCATCGGCTCTCCTGTTTTGCAGTGGGGGCAGAGGCGAGGGGGGGGGATCGAAAAGCCACAGAGGTGGCAGCAGCAGCAGTTGGTTTTCAGATGAAAGGTGAGCGATGTGCTGCAGTGGAGACATTGGACCGCTTCGTTGCAAAGAGAGCAGACTAAAGAGGTGTGATAGCCTCTGCGATTGAGAAAGAGGAGGCTTTGTTCTCCGATGATTACCCTTTTCGCAATTTCACTTAAGAGGAGATCGCAAAAGAGAGGGTGTTTTTCCCTTCGCATGTCGATGATTTCTAAAGAGGGGAGTTCTGCTTCTTGTGCCCTTGTGGGGAGCTCTAGGAGGCGATATTTCCCCCCTTTTGCGTTGGCAAAGCTCTCTAAAGAGGGTGTCGCACTGCCAAGCACCACGGTGGCGTTGTTGAGCTTGCCGCGCATGACAGCGACATCTCTTGCGTGGTAGAGGGGGGCGCTATCGCTCTGTTTGTAGGAGGGTTCATGCTCTTCGTCGACCACAATGAGCCCTAAGTTGGGAAGGGGGCTAAAGATGGCAGACCTTGCCCCAATCACAATGTCCACCTCTCCCTCTTTGATTTTTCTCCAAGCGTCGGCCCGTTCTCCATCGCTTAAGCGATAATGGAGAAGGGCGATTTTTTCTTGAAAACGGCTCCGAAAGCGCTCGAGAGTTTGGCTAGTGAGGGCGATCTCTGGCACCAAGACGATCACCTTTTTTCCAAGGGCGAGGGCTTTGCTGATCGCCTGGAGGTAGACCTCTGTTTTGCCGCTTCCGGTGACGCCAAAGAGGAGATAGGTCACAAAGCGCCCCTCGCCCAGAGAACTTTGAATTTGATCCAGCGCATTTTGCTGAAAAGAGTTAAGAGATTTGGGGCGAGTGGGGAAGTAGTCGGCGTCGGCGAGCAAGGAACGATCGATCACCACCGATCTCATCTGGAGAAGCCCTTTTTTTTCTAGAGCAGCGACAGCGCTTCTGCAACTGTTTGCCAGCTCCAGCAATTCGGTCAGCAGGGGGGGATGTTTTGCTTGTAAAAGCACTTCAAGGAGTCTCGCTTGAGCCGGGGCTTTTTCCTGTAATTCAATTGTCGACTGTCGAATGCATTCGTGGGGCTTGGCTAAAGAGACCTTGAGTTGTTCTTTGCGTCCCTTTTGCTGTCTGATATTGCTGGGTAAAAAAGAGCGCATCACCGCTGTTTCTGTGCAGGCGTAATAGCTAGCGATCCACTTAGCGAGCTTTGTGAGATCGGACGGAAGCTGCTCTTCTAGCAAAGAGAGGATGGGTAGCGTCCCTGCAAAAGAGGGGGGCTCTTGTTTGAGGGAAACTACCGTTCCCGTCCGCTCTTTGCCCCGCAATAGCACTCTCACTCTCGAGCCCTCTTGGACCAAAAGTTCTTTGGGCACTCCATAGTCGAGGGGCTTTGTCGGTCCCCCATCGACCATCACAGCAGCGTATTGAGAAAAGGAGGGTGTCATTTCAAGCTGCTTGTTCAAAGAGGATTTCGCGACCATTTGGCAACACGGCTGTTGCGAGCTCTCCAGAGCTGTTGTAGTTGTAGCAGGTATTTTGGCCGATCGGATCGATCACTTTGACCAACCTATTTTGGTTGTCATAGAAGTAACTGGTGCGATGACCCAAGCCGTCAATTCTCACAATTAATTGCCCGCAAAGATCATAATCAAAGCAATCAATTCCAAGATCATCCTCTAAGCTGATGATCCGGTTCATTGCGTCATAATTGATTTTCACATTCGACTTGTGATTTTTTAAGACATGAGTCACACGCCCCCTTTCGTCATAGGTAAAATGGGTGTGTTGACCGTCATGAGAGGTTACTGAGAAGAGCTGACCCGATGCGTTGTATGCGTAAGTTTCTAGGGGATGATCGATGCTTCTTGCACGTATACAATCTCCAAATTCGTTGTACTCATATTTTGCAAAAAGCAAGGGGTGATCTAAAGAAGGGTCGTAGAGATAAATGTCGGTCACATTTCCTCGTCTGTCATGCAAGTAGCGAAAATAGCGACCACCTCCGCAATCTACCTTTTGTAGCAGGTGATCTTCTGAATAGAAGAAGCAAAATTCGCCGAGATCTTCGTTGGAAATCGCTGAGAGCAAGTGATTTTCCGTGTAACTGAGTTGGGTTGATTTTTCGTCTCCTATTGTCACTGTTGTGGGTAGCATCCCTTTGTCATAATTATATGTGACCTTATTATCTATATTGATCAGGCGTCCATACACATCCCGCTTGCTGGAATAGAGATCAGAAACGACAGTTCCAGTGCAGATATCATAGCGGATATCTTTTGATTCATCATTCTGCATTTGCAGTTGAATCATACGGTTATAAATGTCGTATTTGCAAGATAATACAGGGTGATTCATCGGGTCAATAATTCTACAGAGGCGCTCAGACTCATCATATTCGTACTGGTAGCTACTCCCATCAGCGCGCTTGACTTGAATCAGGCTGCCTTGGCCGTTATATTCATAAGCCACCCAACTATTACCTGGGCCATAAATGATCTTGGGGCCATAGTCTCCATACACGAGATCGATCTTTTGTCCATCTTGGTGTTCTATTTTAATGAGTTGACTCTCTTGATAGTAGTAATAGATTGTGTAGCCTTTTAGGTCAGCCCTGGCTGTGAGGTATCCTCTGCTGTCGAATTGGGCTGTTCCTTGAGCATTTTTAAGACTAAAAGTTCCATCAAGGTGGCGAGTCAACTGGGCTGACTTGCTCGTATTTTCATAAATCCCGTTCTTGGTTGGTTCAACAATAGAAAAGCAATCGACACCGTTGTCGCTAAGCACATAAATTCTAAGCTCTTGTTGTGATTCTCTATCGGGAAATTGCAAGCGGTAGGGTGTGATGAGCCATCCTTTTCCTAAAACCTCTGCAAAGTCATTAAACGAATCATAAGAGCGGCAGAGGGCGAGGGGAAAGTCTCCTCGCACGGAGAAAGAGAGATCTTGAAATGACAAATTCAAGTTGCCATCTTTCGGGGTGCGGGTCACCTGTCTTGCCGTCGATTGGAGCCGTTGATTCCCAGAGAGGAAACTCCACTGCAGAGTGCTATCACTTGGGCGTGTGAATTTTGCGTCCTCAAAACACTGACTAGAGCTACTGCGGGTGTATAAGGTGTTTAAATCATTCGCCTGCAGGTTAATTCCACCGATAAAATTCACTTTTGTTCCTGTGAGAGTGATGGGCCTTCCACTCACCATGTCTCGGTACTGAATAGGGGTTTGATAGCGGAGAAAGACTTCCCAGGAATGAGCAAGGCAGTAATCGGGAGTCTGATGGTAGGGGACCGTATATTTTTGAAAGTAATCGGTGTCGAAGGAGAGCCCTGTATCGCGCAGCCATTTGACAAGTGCTGTGATTTTGCTCAGCTCTTTGAGTTCAGCGAGGACTGGAAATGCTTCTGCATAGCGGTCATAATGCTCAGTAAATTGCCGCGCCGCGCCGTCATTGAGAACTTTCATAGATTCAAGGTAGCCGTCACTGTATGCATTTTTAGCAATCATGGAAACATTTGTGAAAATTAGGCTTCGTTGATCTTCAGAAAGGGCGAGCTCTATGCATTTTGGCTCGAGCCACATGCGTGCGGTAAAAAAATCTGGCACTTTACCTGATCGATCGGCAAAGAGAACAAGCCCGGGATGCATTGTCCACCATTTAAAGGAGTAATGATCTTTGATGGAGGGTAAGGGCTGACCGGTAATGATATCGTGGCCAATCATCAGGCTTTTTAAGGCAGCATCTGCTTCAAAGAGCACTTGTCCAAAGCGGGTATTGCGCGTCTCTCCTTGGTAAGTCACTTTGAGGAAACCCTCCTTATCGGAGGGTTCTGTGCCAATGGAGACGCCTGGGTCTGAGGGGGGAGATTCTCCTAGTCCATAAAGGGAGCGTACAGCGACGGCGAGGTCGTCAGAGTTGAGGGCGGGAGAGCGCACTTCATCAGGTGTGAGGAAGAGGAGTTGTCCTGTGGCGATATCGTAATTGACGCCTAGCAAGTTTTCCGATCGGATGGGCATCTGGGCTGTCGCTGAGAGACAGATGCCTCCTACGGATTGGACGTTTAACGCGGCTAGGTGCTGATTGCGCCTTTGGACCCATTCGTAAAGGGGGTTGGGGTGGCTGATTCCCCATGCATTCCGAAAACTAGGATGTTGAATGCCAGCAGCGTCAAGAGCAACCTTTACTGCACTGATGCAGTTCAAAGTAAAGGTGCGATAATCCGTTACTATTGTCCTTTGTTGTGAAATGACATAGGCTGTGGTTTTTGGTGAGATGTGCCAGTCCGTAGAGATGCCAAAGGGGCGATACTTATAGTTGGTGTGATTCTGTAGATGAGTTCCCTCGTCTTCGCACTTATATGGTAGATTGCCTTTAGAATAAATAATTTTACCCTCGTCTGTTAAAATATCAATCCATCCGTGACCTTGAGAGTCCCTACAAATAGGTGGATAGAGAATGGAACTTTTATCGACTACGGGGGCATTTTGCATTCTTGGAATCACATACACTCTTAGAATGTCAAGACCCCATGGGTCCCAATAATTGATAGGGTCATTCCTTGCGTAGGCGTAGGAGTTCCAACTTTGTGGCTCCTCGAGCGTTGGTGGAACTGGATCAGGTGAGATGAAGCGTCCGAGACGAGGAGAATAATATCGGTTTTTAAGGTAAACAAAATCGGTCTCTTGGTCATAAATTTCTCCAAAAGCACCGAGGATGCATTGGCTAGAGATCTCTGTAGGAGAAAACCCAAAAGCGGTTGTATGACGCGTTTCTTCTACAGTTCCCTCACTGTTTACAGTGAGCCATATTCCTCCGTTCGGTTGCTCTCTGAACAGATATTTGACCTCGGAGTCGGTCATCACAAAGATCATCAATGGAGAGACGAAATAACGTGTTTGCTTCCCGTTGGGTTGTTGATGCATCAGAAGGTGAGGATAATCACCTGCTACATCGTAAAGGTAATAGTCATTTCCCTGGTGAGTTTGTTTGCAAACGCGCAAGCCCAAAGCGTCATATTCATATTGAATAAAATCGGATTCTGTATCTATAGATATGAGGTGTCCTTCTGAATCGTACTCTAATTTGAGACGATAGCTCTCATCTTGAAACGTAGAGAGTTGACCGGATTGGTTAAATAACATGCAGGTATGACCTGCTTGTATAGGGAGTAGATCAGAATTGTAGTTCCATTGTTTATTAACGCCTTGGATTTGCTCTTTTATTCGATTCCCCACCGGGTCATAGATATACTCTTCTTCTAGCGCATTATTTTTATAAACAGCAATGAGTCGATCTAATGGGTCATAGAGATAAGAATATTTATAACCCCCACTTGGACTTACAATAGAACGGCTGATACATTGTCCGGTTGGAGAATACTCGAATGAGATTCGATATTCCTCTTGAAGGGGGCTGAGATGGGCAACTTCCTTGATCAATCCACAATCGAGATATTGGTAGGTTGTCTTCCATCCATTTCCATAGGTGATTTTCCGGCATAAGTTGGACTGCTCTAGATAATCCATTCGAGCTAAAAGAGAGCCTTCGTAGGAGATCGATATCTCTCTGCCGAATGTATCTCGCTTAATTGAGAGGACATGGTTAGAAGGATATTTCAGGGTGTTAAGAGACCCAAATTGATCCCACTCATAGTGCACAGTGCCTAAGTGCGAGGAAATGTGCTTAGCAATGCGCCCAACAGGGTCGTAGGAGAAGGTGGATTGATAATATTCATTGCTTGCCGAGGCGAGTTTTCCAAATGGGATGTAGGAATAGGTCCGCTCAGATTCGCCATCGAGTGAGACCGAGATGCATCGCCCGAGGGAATCCTTCTTCACAATGGGTTTTGTCTCTTGTGCGATCGCATTTGCGGACAACGCAGTAGAGAAAAGAAGAATTAAAACAATTTTAATTTGTTGGTTGAGTGTCTGCACCCCACCTCCTTCCCAAGATTGGCTGTTTATAATTTCCATATTCCTTCCAGTACCAATGGGGAGGCGCTTCTGGATGCCGCTGTCCATGATCTGGGGTTGGGATTACTAAATAATCGGGCTTGTCCATACCAGCTGGTAAATAAAATACTGGAACCTCTAAACCTTGATCTCCATTGTAACGAATGACAACGAGTTTCCCTGAAAAAGGGCCTGTGTCTGAATAGAGATTTAGCAGCTCTATTACAAGAAAATTTCTTCTATTTTTTTCGAAATTATTGATATATATAGGGTCGATTTTGGGGTTTTCATCGTATAATTGGCGCACGCCCTTTTCAGTCACGTAATAAGCTTTTACCTCAATCCAGGGCCGAGGACGCTGTTCTCCGAAAAGCACAGCGACAGCGAACATAACACAGAGAAAAACCCCTATGCAGAGCGCAATTACTTTCTGCAGAAATATTTCCATTTGTAAGTTAACTCGGGGGGTTCAGTGCTATTTCCCTCTACCAAAAAACCAATGGGGACAATCAAGAATTTGTCAGCGTAATCTTCCCCCTGTGATTCCCATGAGTAGAGTTTGGCGCTATTAAGATAAATCTCTAAACAAGCGTACAGAAAACCTGACCCTGGGGCTATAACTTTAGCAACCAGATATTGCGATTGATTGGCAAGTTCAGCGCATGAGAGCTGAGGAGAATTTTCTAGTAGTTGAGAACGGTTTAAAATAATTTTTACTTGTTCTCGAGTCAGGATCTTAATGTAGGGTTTATATTGTGGGATAGTGTTTGGAAAATAGTAGTAACTGGCGCCTAGACCGACTTGGGGAAAAAATCGATCGACACCAATGACAACAGCCCCTGCGAAGGAGGCGAGGAAGAGCAGCGAGAGCAAAACGAGGCACGTCGTTCGCAAAGCAGCGAAAAGGAACTTTCTGTTGAGAATTTTGCTGATGAATTGCTTCACAAACCACCAAATCCGTAAAACAGCTTTGGAAATATTCCCCTCTCTGCGTCCTCTGTGATCCCTGGGGTTATTTTTTTATCACAGAGAGCACAGAGGACACAGAGAGGAAACGTCTCCACGACAGCCATGCAAGCCACAAGAAGAGGAGTTTAAGGGGGAGGAAAGATTTTCCGCTTTGTTTTTGTGAGCGCACCACACTTTAAGAAGTTGCAGCCTCAAATCGCTCGAGTAGTTGCTGCCACAAGAGCTTTCTCGTTTGGGGCTTTTCGACAAAATGGTGCAAAGGGGGAAGAATGAACGCCTCTGGGGGAGGTGCGCGCCCTTTGGCACGCTGCGTCATGACAAGGAGTTTAGAGGGAGAAAAAGACTCCTCTTTTTTTATCAGTTTGGTGAAGGCCACTTTCTCACAAAGAGCTTGGACCATTCTCTCGAGCAAAGCGAGCTCTTCAGCAGCTTCTTCCCCATGCACGATGAGGATAGGGATAGCCTCTTGCTGTACAGCTGGGGGAGCAGTTGGGGTTAAATGGGGGTGCTCTTGCTCGATGTACTTGCGGGTCAATGTGATAAGTTCAGAAAGGTCCATAGCACTCAGAATAGCTGCCTTAGGACAAACACACAACAGCCTTGAGGAAAATTAAGAAGCATATTAAAGTTTTCCTAAATTTTAATTAATTGAGATGCTATGGGTCGTAAAGAGATGGTGATTGCTGGTGCAGCGGTCGTTGGTGGGATTTTTGCCTACTGGGCGGGCAGTAAGATGTCGAATTTTTACAAGTCCTTTCCCGATGCGGCGGCGACCCAAGAGGTTTGGAAAGCCACTGCGCAGAATTGGACAGCTGTCAACGCTCATGCAGGGACACTCCAGGAACTTCGCAAGCTCTACGATGCATGCCCCATCAATAGTAGAAGCGTGTTTTTTCAGCAAAAAGAGGCCCTTGCTTTACTGAAGCAAATGCCTGAGTCCCAACATGCATTTTGTCAGCAGATTGTGCGAGATTGGAGCTCTTCTTGGATGGGCTGGGGCAAGGCGGTCGCTTGGCCTGACGGACAACGCCGAGCAAGTCATGTCATGTCCCTCTCTGCTAAGGCGCGAGAAGAGTACCTCGCTCCGGGTCTTGTAACGGCAGGGGCGTTGCGTACTCTCGGACTTCTAGGAGCGCTGATTGGAGTTTTGTCCGCTATCCCCACCGAGCAGAAAAAGGGGCCTAAATTGACTTTGATAAAGAGGTCTAAATTGAATTTGATAGATGTGACGTCTATTGACAGTGACGAGACTGACAGTGACGAAAACACTGACTAGGTATAAGAGCTTCCCACAGTCGTCTTGCCTTGTTATAGCGTTGCGATCTTCTCTTCAATAGAGGGGATCAGATGGTTAAACCCTCGCTCCTGGTAGCGGCTGATCAACAAGCCCTTAGCCTCTTCTGTTCCTTGAGGGAACATCTGACAAAAGAGCTCTTTCACGTAAGAGCATCCATAGAGAAGGTCAAAACTGGAGCGCCTCTGCAGATGAAAGTAGAGGACATTTTCGTCGCTTGCATAGTGCAACGAGACCTCTGTCAAAAGGGTCGCTGCATAGTTGAGATTGTTGACAACGCGGTGGAGGAGGGGAAATAGAGTGGAAGCTTGCGGAATCAGAAAGGGGCCTGTCCGCAGATGCCAAAGCACTTCTCTAGCCTCTAAAGCGCCATGATAACTTTTGCTCGCCGTGATCGCTAATTCTGAAATGCTCGCATCGAGACGCGACTCTTGCGGGACAAAAATGCTCGTATAGTGCTTGAGCTTTCCTAAAGCTCCTTTGCTGGGAGTCCATGGGTAAATTTGGGTGTGAATGCGCGCGCTTCCTGTGAGAATGGCAAGCGCTCCCCCCACCTGGGAGAGGAGCCGTTCGATTTCTCGAAAAGGGCGATGGCGCAACAGAGCCGTTTCGAGTTGCAGATAGAGGGGGCTCATTTTAGCGCCCTCTTGTGCAGCGATCAGAAATTCATCAAGGATGAATTGAAAAAGGAGAGAGCTACTTTGAGAGTAAACCGATGGGTGTTGATAGGCTGGCATGGGGCTTTAACTTAATACTTCAAATTGGATTTCTTTGCGAAGGACAAAAATCCCGGTCAAGTTGAACAGCAAAAGAATGCCCCCTGCAAAGGTCATGGCAATCAGGGCATATTTGGGGTCGAGGAAGGAAAAAATCACCATGACGATGATGGCATAGAGAATGTACATCCCTTTGCCATAGCGAGGAGAGATAAAGGCTGCACACTTGATTCCCACGACGAGGTAGGCAATGAGGGTCGAGTAGGCGAGGAGGAAGATGAAAACAGGCATAAAATACTGCATGCCGGGTACATAACGCGCCAAAGCTGTTTGAACGAGGTCGGCGGCGGGAATCGTTTCTTGCCAAACCCCTGTCACGAGGATGAGGAGGACAGACATAGAGCAGATCACAAATGTATCTAGAAAAATCCCGAAAATGGCCAAACATGCTTGATTCTGAGGGCGCTCTATGGAAGTTTCCGCATGAATCACTGCTGAGTAACCAATTCCAATATCGCCAGAATAAGAGCCACGCGCGGCACCTTGACCCATCGACTTAAGAAGCGTCGCTCCCGCAAACCCCCCAACAGCAGCATGCCCTGTAAATGCTGACTTGAAAATCATTGCAAACACGGAGGGGATCACTGCGATGTGGATGGCAAAAACGTAGAGGCAAACAAGACCGTAAATCACGACAAAGAGGGGGATTAAAGCAGAGCAGATCTCCCCCACACGGCGGATTCCTCCAAGGCTTGCCCAGATCACAAGAACTAGCATGACCAGCATCACGACATACCGGTCAATGCCCCAGTTGTCAGAAATGGAGGCGGTCATTTGGCTGAACATGAAGACTTCGACTCCGTAGACGCATAGGAGAAGAGCGATGGCCACAGGGATCCAAGGGGCGTTAAAAGCTTTTTGTAGGTAATACATGGGGCCACCGTTGTAGCTTCCCTGCTCATTTTTTATCCGGTATTTGACCCCTAAATAAACCTCTGAGTAACTCAAAAGCATGCCGAGGAAGCCGACGATCCACACCCAAAAGATGGCTCCAGGACCTCCCAGCTGCACTGCCATGCAGATCACAACAATATTGCCAATCCCAATGGCTCCACCCATTGACGCAAAGAATGTTTTTAGTGGGTGCACGCCCCGTTGATGCTCACTTTTTTTCCCCACATAGGAGTTGAACATGCGAATAATGGCGGGAAATTTGCGCAGCTGAAAGAAACGACTTTTGACCGAGAAGAGAACACCCAGGAGGATAATCATCCAGAGCGCCGGAAAGGTCCAGATAAAGTCGGTCAATGTGTCAAGGTGATTAAAGAATTTGTCTATCATGAAGAGAGCAGAGTTTAAGGGTTATGGGAATAGCATTCAAGAAATTTTCTCGCCAATAGTAATGATCCAGCAACCCCTCGCAGTTGCGCCCTGTGATCTGATGGGCGAGATAGAGCGCTTCGACCGAAGCTAAGCCTGCCTTCTCATCTTGTCTCCTAGGATAGGCCGTTGAAACTAGGGGCAAACTTCGCCTTGTTAAACAAGGAGGGAGTTTCTCAAGCATCAGACGGCTTAAGCGCCATGTGGCGTCGACCAAAAGTAAAGGCGCAGTATCTTCTTTTGTCAAAAAAGGGGCGTTAGGGGTTAAAAGAATGAAGCCAGTGAGGTCTGGAAGGGGGTCGGTGGGGTAGGTGATGAAGTGCAAATCGGGTCGCATCTCCAAGCCGCGGAGGCTACATTTTCGGAGATTTTCCTTTTTGTGGCGTAAAATTAAGGTTTGTGAAAAATTCATAAATTTAAGCTTGATGTGTATAAATGAGTCCATTGTAGCTCAACGGCTCGAGGAGGAGAAGCAATGAAAAATGTATTGAGATCAATCGTGCTATTCGTGGCCTTGGTGGGAGCTCCAGCGGTGTGTGCGGCTTCTAACATTAATTGGTATACAAATTTTGATCAGGCGCAAGGGATCGCAAAGAGTCAAAGCAAACCAATGCTTCTTCTCTTTACCGGTTCTGATTGGTGTGGCTGGTGCATGAAGTTGGAGAAAGAAATTTTTGATACTTCCCAATTTCAGCAAATTGCTGGCAACGATTTTATCTTTGTAAAGGTCGATTTCCCGATGCATTCGACACAATCGGCTGCTGAAAAAAAACAAAATGAGACCTTACGCGACCGTTTTGGGGTGAATGGCTTTCCCACGGTCATTTTGCTCACCTCTTCTGGGGAGAAACTGGGCGAAACAGGGTATCAAAAAGAGAGCCCCCAATTATATGCAGATCGGCTGAAGGGGATGATTGGAGCTGCGATGCGCCTTGAGGGGTCGTTAGAGGGGCTGGCTGCAGACCAGCTCCAAGAGCGCTATCTGGAGGCGATGAATTTAGGGCGCCAAAACATTGCTGAACAAGTGATGGCAAAGGGGTTGACCCTAGGTTCGGGCTCTTTTTTTTTAGCTGAACGGTATCGAGAACTTGTGCAGGGGGGCCAAGGAGGGGGTGTAGAGGCTAGCCAAGTGAGGGACGAGCTTCTAAAGCGGGATGCAGATAACCGGGAAGGGCGCCACCTCTTTGTTGCAGTGCTCGACTTTCAAGAGAAGGTAGAAAAAGGGAGCACCATCGCAGAGGCGGTGCATCCTTTAATGGCCTATCTCGAGGGAGCTGGAAAGGACGACCTCAACCGTTGGAGGGTCGAGCTGACTTTGGCGCAATTTTTGCGCAGTCGAGGAGAGGAAAAAGAGGCTGTTAATTTTGCTGAAAGAAGTTACGCTTCAGCTCCCCAAGAATCCAAAGAGACCTTGCGTCAACTTCTCAACTCTTTTGGAATTTCGTAAACGAACGGGGAGGGTTGGGAGGGGACCTCTTTGGCGCCTCGCCTTCGGCTTCTGGCCATGCTAATGGTCAGAATTTCTTTGGGTCTGGTGCAAGCGACATACATGAGCCTCCGCTCCTCTTCCAACCCCCTTTCTTTGACGCTCCTTTCGTGGGGCATGATATGCGCTTCCATTCCGATGAGGAACACAGCGTGGAATTCGAGCCCTTTTGCACTGTGGATGGTCATCAAAGAGACGCAGTTTCCCCCATGTCGCTCTCGTTTAGGCCCTTGATCCAAGGTGATAGAGGAGAGAAATTCTGGCAAAGAGGGCTCTTCAGCAGATTCATCATATTCGGCCATCGCTCCGAGAAGTTCTTGGATGTTGTCCCACTTCATCAAACGGAGCGGATCGCTTTTGACATCTTCTACAATTGCCTTTTCAAATTCGATTTCCCTGATGAGCCACTCGGTGGCTTTATGGAGAGGCTCAGTTGCAAAACGCTCTCTTGCCCCTTCAATGGCGTAAAACCATTTTGTGATGTTTCCCCTTCCTTCTGTCCGGATCACATCGTAAAGGGGGCGCCCCTCTTCTTTTGCAATTAAGCGAAGCTTCTCTAGAGTCACTTCGCCCACCCCTCTTCTTGGCAAGTTAACCGTTCTCAAGATAGCCGCTTCATCGCGAGGATTTTGAATCACACGCAAGTAGGCGGCTAAGTCCTTGACCTCTCTCCGATCGAAAAATTCCATTCCTCCATAGACTTGGAAGGGGATCCCTCGTTGGAACTCCCCGTGCCGTTGCCAGGTGTATTTGGAAAAGGCGATTTCAATTTGGCGAGAAAGGGCGTTGGAGCGGTACAGGACGGCGATGTCGCGCCAGGCAAGCCCCTCCTTTTCTCGGAGCTGATCGCATCGCCATGCGATTTGTTCGGCCTCTTCTTTTTCATCTTTGGCGTGGAAGACTGTAATGGGGCGTCCAGCTTCCTTGCTGCTCCACATCCGCTTATCATGGCGGTGGCTATTGTGGGCGATCACAGCATTGGCCGCTTTTAAGATGGTGCTGCTCGAGCGGTAGTTTTGTTCGAGCTTGATCACTTTGGCATCGCTAAAATTGAGGATGTTCCTGATGTCGGCCCCTCTCCAGCCGTAGATCGACTGGTCGTCATCGCCGACGACACAGAGATTTCCATACTTTTGAGCCAGTAACTCAGCGAGGCGAAACTGGATGGCGTTGGTGTCTTGGTATTCGTCGATCATGAGGTAGCGAAACCGCTCTTGGTAGCGCTCTAAGATTTTCGGGTGCTCTTCGAAGAGCTGGACGGTGAGGGTGAGCAGTCCATTAAAGTCGACGCCGTTATGGGCACGCATGGCCCGTTCAAGACGGGTATAAACAGTGTGGGCCACAGGATCGATGATGCTATCGGCCCCGTCGCCCCGAGATCTTGTATCATAGATGCAATCGAGAGGGGGGAGATCTCCATTGCCTACCTCTTCTTTGGCGATCTGTTCGACGAGCCGTTTGATATCTTTTTCTTCATAGAGGGTAAAATCGCGCGTGTAGCCGAGCCGTTCGGCATCGATGCGCAAGACTTTAAGGCAAAAGCTGTGAAATGTGCTCAAAGTCACCCGTTTGGCGAGGTCAGGGGGAGCCAGTTTTGCCACTCGCTCTACCATTTCTCTGGCGGCTTTGTTGGTAAAGGTGAGCCCTAAAATCGCCTCAGGCAGCACCCCTTTTTGGAGCAGATGGGCAATGCGGGTCGTTAAGACGCGCGTCTTGCCGCTCCCTGCCCCTGCGAGGAGCAAAAGGCGCCCTTCGGTGGTGAAAACAGCTTCTCGTTGCTGGTCGTTGAGCCCTTGATGCATGGCAAAGTAGGATAACTTATTTGCTAGATTGAGGGGAAGTCGATATCTTGCACAAGTAGGAGGTAGCAGTATGCCTAAAAACGTCACACAAAAACTGATTGAGAGTCACCTCGTTGGAGGGAAGATGGTCCCTGGTGAGGAGATCTATCTCAAGATCGACCAAACCCTCACTCAGGATGCGACCGGCACCATGGTGATGCTTGAGCTCGAGGCGATCGGGCTTGATAGGGCCAAGACAGAGTTGTCAGCTCAATATGTCGACCATAACTTGCTGCAGACCGACTTTAAAAACCCTGATGACCACCTCTTTTTACAAAGTGCCTGCGAGAAATTTGGCATTTGGTACAGCCGTGCGGGCAATGGGGTCAGCCATCCCGTCCACATGGAGCGCTTTGGGATTCCTGGCAAAACTCTTTTAGGTTCGGATAGCCATACTCCTGCTGCGGGGTCTTTGGGGATGCTCGCCATTGGGACGGGGGGCCTTGAAGTAGCCCTTGCCATTTGTGGCCAGCCTTTTATGACAAAAATGCCAAAAATCATGGGGGTGAAACTCACGGGTGCACTCCCCGATTGGGTGTCGGCAAAGGAGGTAATACTCGAAATGCTCCGCCGGCATGATGTGAAAGGAGGAGTGGGGAAAATCATCGAGTACTATGGCCCTGGACTTAAATGCCTCAGTGCCATGGATCGACATGTCATTGCGAATATGGGAGCAGAACTTGGAGCGACCACTTCCGTGTTTCCGTCTGATAAAATCACCAAGGAGTTTCTCGTTCACGAGCGGCGTGGAGACGCATGGGTCGAAATTCTTCCTGACGCAGGGTGCCATTATGACCTTCACGATGAGATTGACCTCTCTCAACTCGAGCCTTTGATTGCGCTCCCTTCGAGTCCTGGGAATGTGGTTCCTGTGCGGGAAGTGGCGGGAAGAGAGGTCTTTCAGTGCATGATTGGCTCTTCTGCCAATCCGGGTCTGCGCGATTTTGCAGTCCCTGCGATGATCCTCAAGGGGCAAACGATTCATCCTCGCGTTTCGCTCGATATCAACCCCACCTCTCGTCAAATTTTGCAAAACTTAGTCGAGTTTGATTACCTCGCTTGGCTGATCGCTGCAGGAGCTCGCGTCCATGAGCCTGGTTGTAATGGGTGCATTGGGATGGGGCAGGCTCCAGCGACGGGGAGGATATCTCTGCGGACGAACCCACGCAATTTTCCAGGCCGTTCAGGGACGAAGGAGGATGCGGTTTATCTCTGTAGTCCAGAGACTGCGGCCGCTTCTGCCCTTACAGGGGTGATCACCGATCCGCGCACGCTAAAGATGCCCTACCCAAAATATAAGGCTCCAAAAAGGCTCATCATCAATGCCGATGCGGTAGTGCCTCCTCCTAAAGACAATAAACCCAGACAACTTATCCTTGGCCCTAATATCAAACCCCTTCCTCCCTTTGGCCCTTTAGAAGAGGTGATCGAAGGACCTGTTTTATTGAAGATGGGGGACAATATTTCGACCGATACGATTCTCCCTGCTGGGACAAAAGTGCTCCCTTTTAGATCTAACATTCCCGAGATTGCGAAGTTCACCTTTGCGCAGATCGATGAGACCTATCACGACCGAGCCATGGCCTGTAAGAAAGGGGGATCGTTGGTGGTGGGGGGAGAGAATTATGGACAAGGCTCCTCACGCGAACATGCCGCCATTACTCCTAGATATTTGGGATTACGAGCTGCACTCGTTAAGAGTTTTGCGAGAATTCACCGGAAAAACCTCATCAACTATGGGATTGTCCCTCTCATGTTTAAGGCAGCTGCCGACTACGAGAAGATCGAGCAAGGAGATGTGCTGAGGATTGGCAACATCAAACGGCTGATTGAGGAAAATTCCCATGAGATTTTGGTGGAAAATCTCACAAAAGGGATTACCTTTGCCGTGACGCAGGATTTAAGTGATCACGAGCGGGAGATGGTGCTGCATGGTGGGCTCATCAACCAGGCGATTAAAAAAATTCGCTAACAGGCAGCGGTTACCTTGACCCCTACAGAAGCGAGGCTCGGAAAGCGTTGCATGAGATGAGCTTCGAGCTTCGGTTTGAGCTCACTCCATTTTGAAAAACTTAATAGACCTCTTTCGAAATTGATGAGGAGAGCGAAAGCATGAGGTTAGCAAGTAGAAGTCTCGGGCTGCTCTTGCGCTTGCGCGCATTGGAGCAGAATAGGCTATGAGAAGAAAGGCCTCAT
>JAFEGQ010000217.1 GCA_018239785.1 Verrucomicrobiota bacterium | reverse complement strand
GGGAGGGGCGTTTAGGGGAGCAGTATCGCATACGCTCCCCCTCCGAGGACGCGATTTTAGGCAGCGAGATGAGGCCTTTCTTCTCATAGCCTATTCTGCTCCAATGCGTGCAAGCGCAAGAGCAGCCCAAGACTTCTACGTGCTAACCTCATGCTTTCGCTCTCCTCATCAATTTCGAAAGAGGTCTACTTTAAAAAATAGAGGAAAGTCGACTGACAGCATTGGACTTCTTTCAAAACCACCATAGCACTCGAAAGGCGCTATATTTTCTTCGGAATGACTAAGCGCTTTCTTCTTCTAAGAGCCAGCGCATTAACTCGTTACGCGCCTCCCGCTCAGCATTGACACAGGGCTCGCTGAGGGAAAAATGGACCTCTTTCCCTAATGCATCTCGTTGAGTGAGACGATGATGGGCATTGTAAAAGCCATGGACCCATGCCAATAGATGACCCGTTATAATCGCTTCTAAGAGAGTCAAACACTCTTCTCGCCCCTCTTGCCGCCGAATCATCCCATAGCCACTTAAAAAAGCGAGATAGCGGCTCAAACGAATATGAGCCTCTTTATCCTTAACCTTCGCTGCTAGCTTCTGCAACTGCAAGAAGCGCTCACAGAGGAGCTTAGAGAGTTGCTTCCTCTGACTGACCGAGAGATAACTTTTGCGCAATTGCCGAAAAGTCGCCCCAATGTCGACGAGATATTTTCCAGCTATTTCTTGAAAATTCGCTCCCATCTTAGAAGAGGAGAGGGTGTCTAACACAGAGATCGCCGCGGTCTCACGCGTACGATTCCATTGAAACTCTGATAGGCTTCGCTCTGCCATGAGTTACCTCCATGACCTGATTGTAACATGGAGGGATTAATTTCTTTAGACAACAGCTATCTATCTGATAATGAATCGCAAAGACGCAAAGGGACAAAAACTTGCCTGCCCTCTTTGCGTCTTCGCACCTTTGCGTTGAATTGCGCTACTCAGACAAATATTCGATCAAACAGGTAGGAGCATTGTCTCCAGCGCGATTGCCCACACGCACGATACGGGTATAGCCCCCTTGTCGTGAAGCAAAGCGAGGACCGAGATGGCGAAACAATTTCTCAATCACCTGCCGATCCGCGTTATAAGCGCTTAAATCGCCCCCTCGAGCCGCTCTAGCCTCTTTAGGAGTCAAAGCGTTATAACGAACCATCAGCTCCCCCATCGCCTTGCGACGGCTAGCTAGTGTATTGTCCTTTGCCAAAGTCACCATCCGATCAGCATGGCGGCGCAATTCTTTAGCTTTGGTAACAGTCGTCTCAATTTTTTCATGCTCAATCAGTGACTTAAGCATATTGGCAATTAAGCTACGGCGATGTGAGGTATCGCGCCCCACTTTAAATGTACGTTTCGCGTGTCTCACGACTTACTCTCCCTTCATAGGCGATTCTGGTGGCTGCGCTTCAGAAGCAGCTTCAGCACGTTGTTGTAAGTAATCTTCAATCATCTGCACGATGTTCTTACTCGTAATCCCATACTCAGCCATACGGTCGGCTTGATTAAAGCCAAGTCCCATTTCAGTGAGCTTCTCGCGGATCTCTCCAAGAGATTTCTTTCCAAAGTTGCGGAAGCTGAGCATATCATTTTCTCTCATCACCACGAGCTCTCCGATATATCGAATGCCCGCATGATCTAAGCAGTTGGTCGAACGGACGGACAACTCGATTTCATTGATACGCTGCGAGAGTTTTCCTAAGAGCGCTTCGCGGTCTGTATTCGTTGCTCTTTGCTCTTCTTCACAAACAATTTGCTTCTCTTCCACCTTCCCAAAAGGGCTTAAGTGTTGTAGAGCAATTTGAGCAGCGAAGCTAAGGGCCTCTCTCGGAGAGCTCCTTCCATCTGTTTTGACCTCTAAGATGAGCTTATCATAGTCGGTATCTTGACCAACGCGGGTATTTTCAACGCGATAGTTGACCATGCGCACTGGCGAAAAAATACCGTCAATGATGATCTCATTAACCATTTTATCGCGAATCACAAGTCGCTCAGAAGGGATATATCCCCTTCCGTAAGCGATGCGCAATTCGACGCGCACCTTCATCGGTTTAGTAATACTAAAGAGGTGTAGTTCTGGGTTCACAACCTCAAAGTCGGTGTTCTTCACCAGATCTTTGAGGCGCACGGAATACTGAGTGCTGTGGAGCATCTCAGGAGTCACATCGACATCCGTGGTGATTACTTTTTGCGATCTGGCCATTCCGCTATCATCGGTGGGCACACACCGAATAAGTGCATTCTTTAAGTTGAGGACAATGTCGGTGCCATCTTCGACAATTCCTTCAACAGCCATATATTCATGCAAAAAGCCTTCAATCCGAATTCCCACACACGCCGGTGCTTCGATGGAGGAAAGCAATATCCGACGCAAGGAATTGCCCATCGTATGACCAAACCCTCTTTCGAAAGGCTCCGCAATGAATCTGGCAAAGGTGGACGAATCCTCCTCCACTTTAATCGTTTGGGGCATCTCAAACTTTCCGTAGAGCACTGACATGATCTCGTGTCCTCTTCAATCTTTAATTTTTCTATGCACGACGGCGCTTACGGGGCCGACAACCGTTATGAGCAACGCGTGTTGTGTCCCGAATGATCGTGACCGTCAACCCTACTGCTTGTAAAGCGCGGACAGCTGCCTCTCTTCCAGAGCCAGGGCCGTTAAGGTTGACCTCTACTTCCTTCATTCCCTGCGCTACAGCAGCTTTTGCAGCATCTTGCGCTGCTAAAGTTCCGGCAAATGCAGAACTCTTGCGGCTGCCTGATAAGCCTGCCTTACCCGCGTTTCCCCATGAGATCACCCGACCCGCTGGATCGGTAATGGTCACAATGGTGTTGTTAAATGTAGCTCGGACATGCGCGATACCTGACGAAACGATCCTGCCCGCCTTTTTTCTCGCACGAGGAGAACTTGCTTTCTTTTGTGTTGCTGGTTGCTTAGCCAAATGTTACCCCTTAACTACTTCTTCTTGAACTACTTCTTCTTGCCTGCCACAGTCTTTTTCTTCCCCTTGCGAGTGCGCGCATTTGTTCTTGTGCGCTGACCTCTGCAGGGAAGGCCACTTCGGTGGCGCTGGCCGCGGTAGCAGTTAATGCTAATTAATCGTTTAATATCGTTTTGCACCTGACGGCGTAAGTCCCCTTCTACCACATATTCTGACGTGAGAAGGGAGTTAATCCGCGCTAAATCGTCAGAACTTAAGCTCTCACACCTCACATCAGGATTGAGGGCGAGCCTCTGGCAAATCTCTGAAGCCAGTGCGTTGCCCAAACCTTGAATATAAGTGAGAGCTATCACTAATCGCTTCTTTCCTGGAATGTCTACACCGACAAGGCGGGGCATGGATAAGGACCTCCTACTAGTGCCACAAAGTGGCAGTGATTCTACCTAAATATGCCGATAAATCTCAACGAATTTAACGACCGCGGATTCTTCCGCGTTTCATGAAGCCATCATAGCGCTTCATGACAAGGTGGGATTCGATTTGACGCATCGTGTCAAGCACAACTCCCACCAAAATTAAGAGGGGCGTACCCCCAAAAAAGTAACTTACCGTTGGACTCACTTCCAGCAAGCCTCCAATCAATTGGGGCAAAATCGCGATAATAGCGAGGAAGACGGCTCCAATGATGGTGATGCGGTTCATGGTCTGTTCGAGATAATCCTGGGTTGGACGTCCTTGCCTAATCCCAGGGATAAAAGCACCGTTGCGCTTCATATCAGATGCGATCTGCTCGGGATTGAATTGCGTGGCGGTCCAAAAATAGGTGAAAAAGAGGATAAGAGCCACATAAAGAGCCGTATAGATCCAACTTCCTTGGGTCAACTGAGCGGCAAAAGAGCCGAGCCAATTTCCAGTGCCTAAAAACTGTGCAATCGTAGCGGGAAACATCAAGAGGGCAGAGGCAAAAATGACAGGAATCACCCCAGCATAGTTGATTTTCAGGGGAATGTAGGCGTTTCCCCCTTGAACTTCTTTCCTTCCGACGACTCTGCGCGCATACTGCAGAGGGATGCGCCGCTGCCCTTGAATCACCAAAATTGTCCCAACAGCAATGAAGACAAAAACGGCACATAGCACCACAAGGGAGGTAAAGCTCATCTGTCCAGCCCCTTGTCCATCGAGGTTCAGCTGAGTCACAACAGTGCCCAAGGCGGTGGGGACAGAGGAGAGGATGCTCACTGCAATGATGAGACTAATCCCGTTGCCGATCCCTTTTTCGGTAATTTGCTCCCCAATCCACATCAAAAATGTGGTCCCTGCGGTCATGGTCGCGATGACGAGGAGATAAAATAACCAAGGAGTTCCAAAGGCAGTGATATCGAGGAGTTCTTGCATCACGATGCCTGGACGAGCCAGATTCATCTGCAGGGCATAGCGGGCGAAAAGGGCCGCTTGGATGAACGCAAGTCCAACGGCCATCAAGCGGGTCCATTTAGAAATTTTGCGCTTTCCAAGATTCGGATTTTCTCTTAACTCACGCTGAATCGTAGGAACAAGAGCTGTCACCAACTGCATGATGATGGAGGCAGAAATGTAGGGCATCACCCCAAGAGCGACCACCGTCATCTGGGAAAAAGCGCTTCCTGAAAAGATATCCACGAGTTGGAAAAGGTTTTGCCCGCCACCGCTCATATTGCGGAAAAAGCTGAGGGCAATTTCGCCGTTAATCCCAGGGACAGGGACAAAAACAGCTAAACGATAAATGACTAGCATCAAGAACGTAAAGAAAAGTCGCTCCCGCAATTCAGGGACACGAAAAACGCGCTTGAGCCCGTCAATCATCTAGGCCCTCACTGTCAGCGGGATGCCCGCATTTTCAATTTTTTGCTTAGCTGATGCAGAAACGGCATCCACTTCAAAACCTGCCAATTTCTTCGTGAGTTCTCCATTTCCGAGAATCTTCACCGCGTGGCAGTTATTGGTAATGAGCCCCTTTGCACGCAACGTCTCTCTCGTCACCAACTCTCCATCTGAGAAATAGCGCTCAATCCAAGAGAGATTGACAGCATCGACCGTTTTTTCCCATCGCCCACGGGTAAAGCCCCGTTGTGGCAATTTCATGAAAAGGCGCATTTGCCCCCCCTCATAACCAATGCGAGAGTTAGAGCCAGAGCGGGACGAATACCCTTTATTTCCTCTTCCACATGTCTTTCCCACACCTGAGGAGGCGCCTCTGCCGATCCTTTTGGAACGCTTATTGGGATTTGAAAGTCGATCGAGTATCATGCTACCATTCCTCTCATCCGCAATGATTCATTTCGATTGCGTAATTGCTTAAGCGCTGTAAACGTAGCGCGGACTAGATTAATTGGGTTGCTAGCGCCAAGGCTTTTAGCCACCACATCTTTCACCCCTGCCATCTCAAGAATCGAGCGGACAATGGAACCTGCTACAACTCCTGTTCCTTCTGCAGCAGGCTTTAAAAGGACCTGCGCTCCATCCCAGTGGACATTCACGGAATGAGGGATGGTTCCCCCTTCCATTTCAAAGCTGATCAAGTTCTTGCGAGCTTGCTCGCCCCCTTTGCGAATCGCATCGGTCAGCTCGTTTGCCTTAGCAAAGCCATATCCCACTTGTTGCCGCTTAGGATCTCCCACAAGGATCAGGGCGGAGAAGCTAAATTTGCGTCCTCCCTTGACGACTTTGGAGCAACGGTTGATGAAGAGAACTTTCTCCTCAAAACCATCTTGGACATCTTCTCTTGGGCGCTTGTTCTCTTTTTTTGTCTCTTTCATTAGAACTTCAATCCCCCTTCACGAGCAGCATCGGCTAAAGCAGCGAGAATGCCGTGGTATTGATGAAAGCCACGGTCGAAGATCACCTCTTCCACCTTTTTCTCCTTTGCCAAAAGGGCGATCTGCTGACCAAGTTTGCGAGCAGTCTCTTTCCCTTTCTTACCTTCTGGTGTCGAGCGCAATTCTTTCGAGCAGGTCGTCACACCAGCTAGAGTCACCCCATTTTCATCATCGATGAGTTGTGCCTGCAAATGCTTATTGCTTTTGACAACACACAAACGGGGTCTCACTGCGGTACCGCGCAACTTCTTGCGAACGCGCCAAGCGCGCTTAGTGCGAAGTTGATTTTTCTTTTCCAATCGATTCATTTTTCCTGCCTCTACTTACCGGTTTTTCCGGCCTTGCGGCGCACATATTCATTGCTGTAACGGATCCCTTTCCCTTTATAAGGTTCAGGGGGGCGTAAAGAGCGAACCGTGGCGGCAAATTGCCCGACGCGCTGATAGTCTCCACCTTCAATAAGGATCCGGACGTTTTCTTCTACTTTGACGGAAATTCCCGTCGGAATCTCAACTAACGTGGGATGGGAGAATCCGAGTTGAAGGTCGAGTTGATTGCCTTTGACAGCTGCCCGAAATCCCACTCCGACAAGTTCAAGTTTTTTCACAAATCCTGTCGCAGCTCCAACGACGACGTTAGCAGCAAGCGCTCTGCCGAGCCCATGAAAGCGACGCATCTCTCGCCCTTCGCTCTCAGAGGAAATGGCGAGCTCCCCTTCTATCAACTCTGCTTTAATCCCACGAGGGAGTTCTACCGCAAAAGTACCCTTAGGCCCTTTAGCTGCAACCTTGCTCCCTTCAATCTTTACTTCGACCCCTTTGGGAACGGGAATCGGACGTTTTCCACTGCGCGACATTGCTATCTCCTACCAAACATAACACAAGAGTTCGCCGCCGACTTTCACCTTGCGGGCCTCTTGTCCACTGAGCAGCCCTTGGGGCGTTGAGAGGATTGCCTCCCCCATCCCACCTAAAACAGTGGGGATCTCTGAATGACCAACATATTTGCGGCATCCCGGCTTTGAAATGCGGCGAAGACCATGAATAACCGGTTGGCGACGTTTGCCATATTTCAAGTAGACGCGAATTTTCCCTGCTTTTTTCTCCTCTTTTTGACGAAGAAACCCTTCGACAAAGCCGAGTTCTTTCAGCATTTGGACAATTCCCATCCGCATCTTGCTATCGTTCACTTCCACATAGCGGTGGCCTGCCCTTCCCCCATTGAGAATGCGCACAAGAAGGTCTGCAATTGGATCACTTAATGACATAATTACCTCTGTTTCCTAAATGCCATTCCCAGTTCGCTGAGAAGCGCTAAACATTCTTCATCCTTACGAGCTGTCGTCACAAACGTGATATGCATCCCTTGTGTCCGCTTGATCTTGTCGAGGTTGATAGCGTGGAAAATTTCTTGCGAATCGAGACCGAGAGTGTAATTGCCTCTCCCATCTCCTTTCCTCTTAAAACCTCTAAAGTCCCGGATCCGAGGAGCGTCAATATTGAGGAAACGGTCGACAAAGTCATACATCCGTTTTCCACGCAAGGTGACCATCATTCCAATGGCTTGTCCTTCTCGTAACTTAAAGTTCGAGATCGACTTTTTAGCGCGTGTTAAAATTGGTTTCTGTCCGCTCAACATCGCAAGTTCATTGGTATGCTCTTGAAGGATCCCCTTATCTTGCGTCGCTTGCGAAATCCCCATATTGATTACAACTTTTTCAAGTCGCGGAATAAGCATCACATTGTGATAGCTAAACTGCTCTTGCAGTTTCTTCCGAATTTCGTTTTTATATTTTTCCTTTAAGCGCGACATCTTTTACCTCTGCCGAAGGGGGCGCAAAATAATTTCTTTGTTCCCTTCGTGATAGACAAGTTCTTTCTTTTCTTGAGTCAAGCGCACTTGCACTTTCACTCTCTCTCCTTCCGCATTGCATAGGCTCACATTAGAGATATGCAGGGAAGCTTCTCTTTCAAGGATCTGACCTTTTGGATTCTCTTGGTTGGGTTTCATATGTTTTTTACGCATGTTCAACCCTTCAACAAGCACCCGATCAACTGTGCGGGAAAGCACTGTTCCTGTTTTTCCCTTTTCATTGCCGGCGATCACGACAATCCGATCCCCTTTCTTAATCCACTTACTCATCAGATCACCTCAGGTGCTAATGAACAGATTTTCACAAAGCCTCGGTCACGCACCTCGCGCGCCACAGGGCCAAAAATACGGGTTCCCTTAGGGTTGCCCTTATCATCGATCAAGACGCAGCTATTCGTGTCAAAGCGGATTTTAGAGCCATCGGGACGGCGAACATACTTTTTCGTTCTCACAATCACCGCTTTAACAACTTCTCCCTTCTTCGCACTGCTATCAGGGTCACACTCGCGGACTGAGCAGACGATAGTATCGCCCACGTTCGCGTAGCGACGCCTACTTCCGCCGAGCACTTTAAAGCACTTGACCCTTTTTGCGCCCGTATTATCGGCAACTTTGAGCTCTGTTTCTTGTTGTATCATTTGCTTCCTCTACCAAGTCCCTACCACTCGCCACCGTTTGAGCTTCGAGAGGGGTCTAGTTTCCATAATTTCGACTTTATCCCCTGCATGGTAGGTATTATTTTCATCATGCGCGTAGTATTTCTTGGCGCAGGTGATGACCTTATCATACTGAGGATGGCGCAGTGTGCGGTCAACGCGGACGACAAGTGTCTTATCCATCTTGTTACTCACGACCACGCCGCGCTTTTTTCTGCGAACCGTGCGCTCTATTGTCATTTTTGGCCTCTCTGTTTTTCTCCGATCAATGTCAACGCTCTTGCAATTTCCCGACGGACACTGCGCAAACGGTGAGGCTTTTCGAGCTTCCCGCTCAAAAGGCGCTCATTGCGGAGCTGAAAGAGCTCCTTCCGCAAATCGCCATGGATCATCTCAAGGTCTTGCACTGATTTATCGCGGTATTCTTTCGCGTTCATTATACCTGCTCCAATGATTCTACAAATCGGGTCCGCACCGGAAGTTTTCCTGCTGCTAAGCGGAGAGCTTCTTGAGCTGCTTCGCGCGGCACATTGGCAACTTCAAAAAGGATTTTCCCAGGTCTCACAACTGCCACCCAGCGGTCAGGAACCCCTTTCCCCTTACCCATGCGGGTTTCGGCGGGTTTTTTCGAGATCGGCTTATCGGGGAAAATTCGAATCCAAACTTTTCCTCGACGGGCGAAATAGCGGTTGATGGCGATCCTAGCTGCTTCAATTTGCTGAGAGGTAATCCACCCCCTACCAAGCGCTTGCATTCCAAATTGGCCGAAGGAGACGAAGTGGCCATTTTTAGCAAGGCCGCGCATCGACCCCTTCTGCTGTTTGCGGTGTTTAGTCCGCTTTGGCATCATCGACATATTTCTATCTCCTCTGCACCGTTGGTTCTAGAAGGTCTTCCCCTCGGTTAATCCAAACTTTCACGCCAATGGCTCCATAGCTCGTTTGAGCTCTTCCGTCGGCATAATCGATATCGGCTCGAAGAGTGTGGAGAGGAATTTGTCCCTCCTTATACCATTCAGCACGTGCAATTTCAGCGCCGCCTAAACGCCCTGAAACGCGTATCTTGATCCCGAGAGCTCCTGCATCCATCGTCTGTTGGATCGCTTTTTTAACAGCTCTGCGAAAAGGGGTGCGACGCTCGAGTTGGCGAGCGACATTT
>JAFEGQ010000216.1 GCA_018239785.1 Verrucomicrobiota bacterium | reverse complement strand
ACGCTTCTCTCCTTGCCAGTGGCGTCTCCAGAACTCAATCCGGTAGAGCAGATTTGGCAACAACTGAGGGACAACTGGTTAGCGAACCGTTGCTTCGAAGGATATGATGCCATTGTGGATGCGTGCTGTAGTGCTTGGAATTGGTTTGTCGATATCCCAAATCGAATACGCCAACTCTGCTCTAGAGGTTGGGTTATTTTATGATTTTATTTTTAGGAAAAGGTATAATTTTTTAACACAGCCTGGGATTCATATGAGCAATAAAGCAACCATCGGTACAGGAGTCGCGGTAACAGTTGGACTAGTCGGCTGCATTGGCAGCGTGGTGTTAGGTAGTCGAACCAAGTGGGACAACCTTGCAAAAATGCTTCTAACGACTTCATCTCTTTTGACCTTTTGTGGGGTGCTTAAGGTTGTTTTTTCTAAGCAATCTCTATCCTCGACTTCGTACAACGAGTTATCTGAAGTGAATTTTAAAGAATTAAAAATAGATACAACGAACTTAGTTTATGATAAAGAAAATAAAGATATCATCTTCTGGTTCGAAGTCGTGGATAATAATAAACATCGGGTCAAATTCCAAATATTACAATCAGTGAATGGAGTAAGACCAGCTCAAATTCTGCAAGATCCTAAACAGTCTGTTAAAGTGACCCTCAGACAACAAAACCCAAACTTCTCAGAAGAAGAAGAGTATATAGATTCGTACAAATGCTCCCTGGAGTGGGGGCAGGTTAGGGCTTTGCTTGATCCAAACTTAGTAGAACATCTAACAGAAGCATTTCAATCAGAATTGAAAGACGCGCAGGAAAAAACTGCCATCTAGCGTCCGTTCACGGGGTAGAAGGGAGCACAAGCCCCTACTTCCCCGATTTCAAGGAGACAAAACGCATTACCTGTCCATGTCGCACCAAGAGGAGGACCCGATCCGAAGATTTTGAAGCGTCATCGAGCGCTTTGTAAAAGTCGTCAGGGGTTTCGACAGGGGTGCGGTTGACCCGGACAATGAGGGTGATGCCGGGTTTAATGCCTGCTCGAGCGGCAGGGGAGCCAGGATCGACTCTTTTAACGATCACACCCCTCTCATTCGTGTAGCCAAGCTGACTTGCCATGTGATCGCTTAAGCTCTCCACTTCGAGACCCAAGCTATGAGCAGGTGTGCCTGGTTGCGTTTTGGTTTCAGGGTGGGCTCCAATGGTCACACTGAGCTTCTTTTCCTTCCCCTCCCGGTTGATCCGGAGCTGTACTTTTGAGCCAGGATCGACCATCGAGACGGCGTTGCGCAGGGCGCTGATCGACTCCACTTTTTGCCCATTGAACTCGAGGATGATATCTCCTTGTTCGATTCCTCCCTCTTTTGCAGGAGAGCTTGGCGCCACTTCGGTGACAAGACCTCCAATGGGACGGGGAAGTCCAAAGGCAGCAGCGAGCTCTTCATCGACCGGTTGGAGAGTGACGCCCAAAAAGCCTCGTGTGACGGACCCTGCGTGGATGAGCTGATCCATCACTCTCTTCGCCATGTTGGAGGGGATGGCAAATCCAATGCCCATGTAGCCTCCACTCCCTGTGACAATCGCAGTGTTCACCCCAATGACTTCTCCATCGAGGTTAAGGAGGGGTCCCCCTGAATTGCCCGGATTAATGGCAGCATCTGTTTGGATGAAATCTTCAAAATCGGTGATGTGGAGCTCATCTCTTCCCTTGGCGCTCACCACTCCCACCGTCACTGTCGCCTCTAAGCCAAAAGGGCTTCCGATGGCGATGACCCATTCGCCCACTTCAGCGGCATCCGAGTCAGCAAGTTTTAAAAAAGAGAGCTCCTCTGCCTCAATTTTGATGACAGCAATGTCTGTTTGAGGATCGGTTCCGACCACTTTTGCGTCAAAACGGCGCCCATCTGTCAGCCCTACTTTGATCGAATCAGCGCCATTGACAATGTGGTTATTCGTCAAAATGTAGCCATCTGAAGAGACGATGAAGCCAGAGCCTTGTCCAATGCGAGGGGCTTGTTGCTGGGGTGTCGAGGGCATGCCAAAAAATCGACGGAAAAATTCTTGGTGGAAACTGTCCATGCCGTCCCCATCAAAACCTGGGCCCATCACAGACCCCTTCCCCTCAACGCGAATAAAGACAACAGCTGGTGTTGCCTTTTTTGCGACGTGGGAAAATCCTCTGGACATCGCTTTGAGTTCAGTGATCTCTTGCGGGGTGGCGGGAGGAGGAGCAGAAGCCGTTAAAGGCAAGGTGAGTAAACTTAAGCAGATGAGTAGCTGTCGCATGTTATTCTCCTAGAATTTCTAAGACACGGGCTAAAGTGAGAAAACCAAGTTCAAGGCGGTCTAAGCCAAAATGTTCATTCGGAGCGTGGATATCATCGTCAGGTAACCCTACCCCCATAAAAATGGCAGGAGAGCCACACACCTGCGCCAGCTCCGCAGTGATGGGGACGGAGCCTCCCCCTAAAGAGTAAGTGCAGGGTTTCTTAAAGACTTCCCCATAAGCTTTTGCCACTGCCTTCGCTTGAGGGAGAGTGGGAGAAGAGCGGACAGCGGGAGCAGCTCCATAATCGACGATTGTCATCTCCAATCCCTTAGGACAGAGGGCATTTAAATACTGTTTTAAGTCAGCGAGGATCTTTTTCGGATTTTGTCCAGGGACCAAACGGCAAGAGATTTTGGCGTGAGCTTTGGCGGGAATCACTGTTTTCACCCCAGGGCCCCCGTAGCCTCCTGTGATGCCATTGATCTCAAGAGTGGGGCGCAAGCGGCTCGATTGGCCAGGAGTATAGTTGTTCTCTCCGCCCGTCATGGCAGCGCCAAATTGCTTCTTATAATTGGCCTCATCGATCTCAAGAGACAAGAGGCTCAGCTCTTCTTGCGTGGGCATTTGGACATCATCGTAAAATTCAGGGACTGTCACCTTTCCCTCTTCGTCATGGAGTTTTGCGAGGATAGAGATGAGGGCGTGGTTGGGATTAATGACAATCCCTCCGTGGGAGCCTGAATGTAAGTCGGTGCGCGAGCCGGTGAGCTCGACAGTGAGGGCGAGTAGACCACGAGCGCCTAAGGTGATGGCGGGTTGCTCTAAATTAGGGATGTCCCAATCGACAATGATAAAGGAATCAGCGGCGAGCTCTTTTTTCTTGGAATGGACAATTTTCCCCAGGCCAATGCTTTTGCTCTCCTCCTCCCCTTCGATCAGAATCTTGAGATTGATGGGGAGCTTGCCATCCCGCTCTAAAAGAGCGCGGCACGCATAAAGGGTATAGATGAGCTGCCCTTTGTTGTCCTGCGCGCCTCTTGCATACATGATGCCATCGCGCACGGTGGGCTCGAAAGGAGGAGAGAGCCACTCTTCAAGAGGATCTTCAGGTTGTACGTCGTAGTGGCCATAGAGCAAAAGGGTGGGTTTTGAGGGGCCAGCTTCGAGCCAGCTTGCAAAGACGACAGGATAGTTGGGAGTTTCCCACATTTCCACATCGAATCCCCCCTTTTGGAGGTAGTCAAACACCCACCTGCCAGCACGGCGGACATCTGCAGCGTGTTTAGGATTAGAGCTAATGCTCGGAATCCTCAGCAAATCGCAATAGTCGCTGAAGAGTTTCTTCTCGTGTTTTTTGTAGAGAGCTTTGAGTTCACTTAGACTAGACATAGGCCTGAAATATAGCAGGACTTGACATTTCATTCATAGAGTTCTAGCTTCTTCTGCAATGAAAAGGTTTATCATCGCTTGTCTTCTCTTTACCTCTCTTTTTGCCAATCGAGAGACTTGCCCTATTCCTCCTACCACAGTCGCCATTGAGCCTTTGGGGCTTCTCGCTGGCTGTGTCGATGTGGCGACAGGCGCTTACATTGGCTCCACTGTTGAACTCACCGTCAACTGCCACGAACCCATCGGCCTCTATCGACACCTCATCTCTTGTAGTGAGGGCGAGGGGAGCACTTCGTTTTGGCAGCTGGGCAAGGAGTATCTCGACTTTAAAGCCAAGCGGCATGCGAAGAAGGAAGAGAGCCGTTTTCGGATCATTGGGGAAGCCGGAGACATCATCGAGTATGTCGTTGATGGAGCCTTTAGGGATTGGGGTTTTCATCAGCGGGGCATCCCTTTTTTTCTGCACGTTTCTCCTGATCAGCCCCTTGTCAATTCCTCTTTAAGTGGGAGGACTCACCCTCTCAACAACTCCCTCCGTTACAGTGCCGTCTCTCCTGAACATGCCCATTACGGATCAGATGCCTTTACACTCAACAAAGGCAGTGGAGAGATCCGGGTCTACACCCACGGGAGGAAACGTTGGAGCGACTATCACAGGTGGAACAAAGGGGATAACCGTGCGCCCAAGCAGGAGACCTTTTTACTGCGTGAAGTGATCAGGCCTAATGGCAATCGGATCTTTTATGTCTATGATGGCAACGATGAGCTGATCGAGATGCGCTCAGCCAACAAAGGTGATTCTCAAACCTTTGGATGGATTCGCATTCAGCATGAAACAGGGGAAAAGATCGTCACGACGAGCGATGGGCAAAGAGTGCAGATTCAAACTGCAACCATCGCGGATCCCAGCAACTCGAAAAAGAAGAAAGAGATCCTCCGCACCATTTCCCATTCAGATGGGATCGTCGAGAGCTTTACTTACGCTAGTGACAAAAAGCATCTAGAGCTCGAGGTTCGAGGAGTGCATAGGCAGGGCCTTTTGAAATTAGGCTATGCTGATTGTCAAATTCCCGGGCAGCATTTTCACGAGGTGGAGCCTAATAGAGGGGCTTTTGAAGATTTTATTGTGAAGCACAGATCTCTGAAGACGCTCTGCGCTCCTGTTGGCAATTGGGGAGCCTTTGAACCCCTCTACATTCTACATCCCGCGTTGAGCATTCATTTTCGTCAAAAACTTTGCGGGAGTGTCAGAGTTGATATCCCTGGGGGACATTTGGTCTACACGATCTCAGAGGGAAGTGTCTGCTCGGTGGGGAGGTGCATCGGAGAGAATCAGGGCATCGGCAGTGTGAGCCATCGCCGTTTCAAGGGGGACTTGACCAGTCGTACGATTTTTGGTGGCAATCCTGTCTTTTCCTCCGAATCTTTTTCCTATGACGGACAGCACAATGTCATTGATCGGAGGTTATATGCGAAGCTCACGGGCAGACCCCAAAGACCAGAGCAACGAGAGTTCTCCAAAGTCACCTACACCTACTCTAAAGATGGGTTTAATCTCCCTCTTTTTGAAGAACAAGGGCCCCTGCGCACTGTCAACGAGTACCGCCCAGGGACCGACCTCCTCATCTTACGGAGGATTTATGAAAGGGGAGAACTTCGGGAAGAGACCGCTTTCGAGTATGATCACAATGCAGCGCTGATTTCCAAGATTCACAAAATTGGCTCTTTGACTCTCATCGAAGAGACGAAGAGACGAGAAGATGGGCTCCCTTTAGAAATCACCGAAAAAACCCCCTTTAACCAACTCAAGCGCACCGTTTTTCATTACAACCAACGCAATCAGGTCATCCAAACTGACCATTTCGATGCTGAGGGTCACCACCGTTACAGCCTTTTTACTGAGTTTGACGACCGCTCCAGAGTCATCTCTCAAACAGATGCTTTAGGGCGCAAAACCCAGCTGACTTACAACGAATTCAATCTCCCTATCACTACCCACGTCGAAGGGACGAATCAAGAGCTTCACTTCGAGTACGACCATCTCCATCGCCTCGTTAAAAAAGAGCTCCACAATCCCATTACAGGGGAGAACCAAGTAGAGAGCTACCAGTTTAACAAGATGAGTCACCAAGTTGGCTTCATCACCCCTCTTGGCCATCTCGTCGTTTTTCAAAGAGATCCCTACGGCAGAGCTTTGGCAGAAGAGCAAGAGAAGGTCCGCACGTTAGAGGGGTGGAAGAGCCCGAAAATCGTGCGAGAGTATGACGGCTGTGATCGGGTGATTAAAGAAATAGATCCCTTAGGGGGCGTCACCGAAATTCGGTACACCGATCGGGGCGATTGGGACTTCAAAAAATATCCCGATGGCACCAGTGAGAAGCGATATTTCACCCTCGAAGGGCAGCTCGAAGAGGAGACCCATCAAGACGGGAGCTCTACCTTTTACACCCGCGATTACAAAGGGCGCGTGCTCTCTCAAGAAAGACGCGCTCCTTCTGGAGAAATAGTTGCCCAAGAGAGCTTCACTTACGATGGCGACCTTCTTCTCAGCCACACTGATCCTTTAGGATTCACCACCCATTACGCCTATGACGACGCCGGAAGGCTCCTCTCCACGCGCAGGGAAGACGCTCTTACCGAGTTCATATACGATGCTCTAGGGCGCAAAGTGGGTGAAAGCTCTTGGGTAGATGATTCCCATTACCTTCTCAAGCGATTCGACTACGATCTTTTAAACAGGATCATTGCCGAACAGCTCGAAGATGAGACGGGTAAAGTTTACCAGCGCAAAGAGACAACCCATGATCTCTCCGGCAACCCCATCCAAGTCTCGACCCTCCTTGCGACCACCACAACAGACTATGACTACTTAAACCGCCCCATTCGCAAAGTCGATCCCTTAGGGCGCATCACCACCATTGCCTACGCTCATGTCCTCTTTGAAGGACACAATGCCCTCCTCATCACCACTACAGATCCTCTAGGGAGACAAACGCTTCTCTATCAAGAGGGGAGAGGACTTCCCTTGCGCAAGGAGAGAAAAGACGAAAAAGGGAACCTCCTCTCCCAAGTCGATCATTTCTATGACCTCAATGGGAACGAGGTCAAGCAGGAGCATCAGGTCCTCTCAGAAGGGAAGCTTCTTCGCACCTACGCCTTCGGACACACTTTTGGCCCTGGCAATCTTCTCCTGCAATCCACAGAAGGGCTCACCAGCGAACTGCCTCGCATCACCCGCTATCTCTACGATAGATATCGTCGTCTCAACTGCACGATTAAGCCTGACGGAGCGCATCTCCATCGCACTTATGACTCTATAGGGCGCCTTGCAACTCACACGGGGCCCGACTTTTCCTACTCGTACACCTACGATGCAGCAGATCGCCTCATCGCTGTCAACGATATCAAGCGCACTTACGACGCTCATCATCGCCTTCTTTTCGAAAGTGGTCCTGCAGGAAGCGTTGCCTATACGAGAGATCGGTTAGGGAGAAAGACTCACCTTCATTACCTCGCTCAAGAGGTGAGCTACACCTATCAAGGCCCTTATCTTTCCACCATTTCCTGCTATGATCTGGCCCACCGCTATCTCGAGTATGACCTTGAAGGGAGGCCCACCCTAGAAGAGCTCCCTGGCCGTTGTGGCTTGCGCAAAAAAAGTTACGACCCTCTTGGAAGACTCACCCATCTCGAGACCGACTATTTAGTCCAAGATCTCAGCTACGACCTCGCCTCGCGCCTCATCCACCTGAAAACAGCCTCTCTTTATCACGAATGGGAAGAGAAAGAGGAACATTTTTCCTATGATAGCCTCGATCAGCTCACCTCAGAGCCTGACAAGATCTATGCTCACGATTCCATCGGCAACCGCCTCGCTGACAATGGGAGGAGCTATGAGTACGATGGGCATAATCAACGGCGCAATGACTCTTATGACCTTTGTGGAAGGCTGTTGCAAGCTGGCCCTCATCGCTGCAGTTACGACAGCCTCGATCGCCTCACCCGCTTAGACAGCCGCTCCTTGGCCTATGATGCCTTTCATCGAAGAGAAGATCTTCTCTATGACGATCAGGTTGAGTTAGGGGACCTCGATCATCTGCGGATTTTGAGTCATACCTCTTCTGGCTCCATTGGAGCGATGGTCCTCGTGATTCTCGAAGATCAGCCTTACATCCCTCTCACAGATCATCTTGGGTCTGTGATTGGTCTTGTGAATCCTCAGGGGCAGCTTTGCGAGCGCTATCTCTACTCTGCTTTTGGTATTCCTGGCGAAGAGAGCATTTACGACAATCCTTGGGGGTTTTGCTCCAAGCGGCGCGAGGGAGAGCTCTTTCTCTTTGGCCGCAGGTATTATCACCCCGAATCGGGGAGGTGGGTCAGTCCCGACCCCTTAGGGCATGCCGACGGCCCCAATCTTTATGCTTACTGCCATAATAATCCTTTAGGATGGGTCGATCCTATGGGACTTCTGGACCTTTCCATCAAAGAGGTCATGGGTAATGTTAAAGATTGTTTTAGCGCCTTTGGGAGGGGGATTTTCGAATGGGATCAAGCCGATCGACTTCCTCCCGAGGTATTCCTCAGAGACCCCAAACTAGATCCTAAAGTGATCGAGGAGAGGACCACGCGCTTAGATGGTGCCCTTCAGATCGTTGCGGGATGTTGGGAAACGAGTATAGGAGTAGGGGTGGCGGCTATACCAGGGGGCGCTTTCATAGGAAATCTTTTGATCATCGATGGAGTGAGTCGGGCGGCGGCTGGGACCATGGATTTATGTACTGGCACTCGTGCGACTCCACTTTTTGAGCAAGGATTGCAAATGGGTGGGTGTTCTTCTGGAGTTGCCTCTAACATTAGCAATGTGGTGCTTAGCTTGGGGCTCTTTGCTGACGGAATGGCTGTTGCTGAACGGCTGGCTGCCTCGATTGCAGCGCGCTCCTCTACTAGAGTGTCTGTTGGCCTGTCTCGGGAGATGGGGGGAGTTGAGAGCCTAGCAGCTCAAGAAGTAAGGGGCTCAAATGGGTATTTCGGTCACAGAGGTTTTGAGTTAGAACCACCTACTCCTTTCAGCCGACCCAGAAATCCCTCGACAACTGTGCATGGTCGTACTTATTCAAGGCATGCAGTAGATCAAATGCAAAATAGAGGTTTCACACCCTCTGTCGCTGAAGAGATTATAAAAAAAGGAACCGTTGAAGTAGGAAAAAAGCCAGGTACTATAGCTTATTATGACGTTGTTAATCACGCAACTGTCATTTTAAATGAAAATGGCGAAGTAGTCACAGTTTCTCATGGTTATATTAGGCAATAATGGAACAAAAAAATAAAATAAAAAAAGATATATATATAATGGAAGCAATTCTTTTAAGGAGTAAAACATACTTAAGCCATGAATTGCCTCTACCTAGTTTGGTCATTTATTTGGAGAGTTTTTTTCGACAGCTTAAGAATGTGGATGACACATGGTTGGACAAGTGCATGAAATTATGTCTTGACATTGAAGTGTGTTACGCGATGTCTTTTGTAGATGATGAGTATAAAGATTTGAGTAAAGAAGATACACAGATAGTTGAAGATGCACTGCATGAAATTAACACTCTTGTGGAAAAAAAAATGCAGGAGTTGAGGGCTGAAATCAGCACTCCTGATAAGTTGGCTTGCCGAGTATGCGGCAAGCTTCAAGGTGACCTACCCTGGGGAGAGGACGGTAAAACTCCTACATTTGATGTGTGCTATTGCTGTGGTGTCCAATTTGGATATGAAGATTGCGATGTAGAGTCTTTGAGAAAATTTCGTCAGGCCTGGTTAGAGCAAGGGGCAAATTGGTTTGTTCCAAAAGAAAAGCCCAAGAACTGGGTGTTGGAGGAGCAGATGAAGAATATCCCAGAGTCCTATCGGTAAAGAACCGCAGTCGGTTGTCATACTGCAGTACCCATTCTCATCGCATTTTCAGTGGCTTTTTTCCTTTTTTCTTCACAGATGTTGAGGAAATTACATATACTCCGTCCAATGCACAATTTTGCCAAGGAGTCCAGAGCATGATTAAGCAAGCCATTCTCTACCTGGTGCTATCGATGGTTACTTTTTGTCCCCTTTTTTCCGAAGGGAAAATAACGCCTTCTGTGAGCATAAGACAAGACCACTTTTTAGACGCCCCCTTTGCAATTCACAATCTTAATAGTCTTGAGCTGCGGGTTGCGGCTGAACATTTTGATCCTTCGAGCGCCCTTTGGCTAGGAGGCGAGATAGCAGGCAGTTCCCTTATCGATCAAGGAAAACCGTGGATTTTCACGGGATCTCGAGATGCCAATGGAACGGGTTTAGATGTAGAGGTAAGTTGCGGCCAGATGTTTTGCCTTCGTGAAGGCTCCACAGTAAGATTTATTCCTTCGGCTGGAGTCAGTTATCACGGATTTTGGCTTAAAGATAATGGCACTGCCCGGGATGTCATAGGCTTTAATTCTAATGACAACTTGGCTTCTTTGTTTGGAGGGGTTGAATTTCGCTTCATGCAAGCAAGCTCCACGCAACTAAAAGCGGCTGTCCAGTTGCATGGAGGAACCTTGGATTCTGGTTTTTCTTGTCACACTCCTGAGAGGGCAATGCATCTTCGCACCCGGTCATCAGCGCTAGGGGGAGTGTTAAAGCTCGAAGGGAGCCGTCGGATCAGTGAGTGCTTCAATATGACTTTGAGCTCCTATTTGCGCAATTATTGGGTGGGTAAACGCTCTGGGACACTGCGGGGACAAGAGGGTGTAAAAGCCTTCGAAGGTACTTGGAAGGGCACAGCGGCGAGCGAGTGGTTAACTTGGGGAGTGAATGCAGGATGTAATTTTATTTTTTAAGCATATCTGCTTTTTTGTGTTCAAGAGTTCTCTCCGTGCCCTCTCCTCCTCTGTGGTTGATCTTCTTATTTTTCCTATGCGTAAAAAATCCCCCTTGCCTTACCATTCCGAAACCCTAACAGGAGGTAAATGATGGGAGAATGTTCTCAAGAAGGATGCTGCCCCGAGAAAAAAGAGTGCCACGAGAAAGAAGAGTACGAGTGCGATTTTAGCAGCTGGCTCCTCGAGGTCGCAGATGAAGCATGGACTGAGGTCCTCAAAGAGAAGATCAAAGAGTACATCTTGTCTACACAGGAAGATCGGATGACCGAGCTTGCTAAGATTGTAGCTGAAGCCAACGATCACCGGTGGAAGCACAGGATGGAAAAGAATCACTGCTGCATGGATTTTAAAGAAAAGCTCAGCCGTTTTTTTGGCGGATGTAAGAAGTAATCTTCTTTAGCTGAGGCACTTCAACGCGAAGACGCAAAGAAATACACCGATTTTTGATCCCTTTGCGTCTTTGCGTTCTTCTTCAAATCAGCAGCTCAAGAATGGCCTCTGTCTGAGGTGCTTGAGATTTAGGTGCATTTTTGCCCTTCGCTTCAGCCTCTTGGAGCTGTTTCGCTAAATGGCCTTGCATTTTTTTTAAGAGTGCTTTCGTGACAATGTCGAAGTTCTTTTGGGTCCCAGGGCTTGCGGAATTGTAATTGAGGGTCTGCCACGCTAAGGTCATCATCTGAGCGCTTGCTTCATACTGCTCTGCTTTGTAGAGGTATTGAGCGGCGTAAAATTCGGCAGCTCCTGCGATCGTTGAGGCCCCAAAAGGCAAAAAAGCTTCCTCGAGCGCGGGGAGAATCTTATTCTCATCCCCAATCAGATGGAGCTCGTCGTACCATTTTTTTGCGAGCTCCTCGCGCAGCTGTTTCGTCGTAGCGGCGGTGATTTTTTCGGTCAAATCGAGCGTCCCCATCCCCATCGATTGCACCAGAGGTTGCACACCTGGCATTCCCTCCATGAAAGGGGCAATGAGCCACATCAGAGCAGCTAGAGCAATAGCGATATAGCTAAAAAATAGATTTTTGAGGTTCTTGTGATAGCTGGCGATGAGTGTGGGCGAGAGCCTAGCGCGCTGCAGGCAGTCGATTCTTTCATTGATGCCGTAGTGGTGCCAACTGGGTTTGTGATGGGTATAGCCGGTGAAGATCCCAATCTTATCCAGCGCCCGAATGAGAGCATCTGGTGGGACATTGGCTTCAAAAATAAACAAGTCTGCTTGCCTCTCAAAGCGGCGCGAAAAGGGGCCAAAGACATAGCGGAAATAGAGAAAAACGATCAGGGCATAGGGGAGATAGGTGAAGATGGGAGCCATCAAGGACCAGATCGAATCTTCATGGAGCATCACTCTTAAAGAGAGATATTCCTCTAGGGGGGGAGCGAAGTAGAGGGCATAGAGCCCTACTGCAATCACCATGCCCATTAAGATGCAGGGGTAGAGGAGCAAATGGTGATGGCGGCTATGCCCAATTTCATGGGCTAGTACCGCTTCGACCTCTTGTTCGGTAAGATTTTCAATGAGGCGAGGGGTGAACATCACGTAGC
Source organism: Verrucomicrobiota bacterium (assembly GCA_018239785.1). GTDB lineage: Bacteria > Chlamydiota > Chlamydiia > Chlamydiales > JAFEGQ01 > JAFEGQ01. Next base: position 13,217 of record JAFEGQ010000216.1, on the reverse strand, counting down.
GAAAGCGCCCTGTGACTCCCAAGATCGCTGCATTGAGAGAATGGCGCAAAATCGGCCATGTCATCAGCCCTGCATGGGTAAAAGCAGTGCGGTCGCAAAGGCGTTCAAGTCGCTCAAAAAGAGGGCCTTTGCGTAGAGGAAAGCACCCCCATGCTTTATTTAAGAACCAGGGGAAGAGGAGGATGATCAGGCTTAAACCAACGAGGCTTAAAATGACCGCTGTCACTGCCGCATAGACTTGGGAACCTGGGCCAAAAGCAAGAGGAGAGGTCCAATGAAAGAGATCAAAGGCAAAGGCAAAGAGGAGAAAGGGGCCGGCAAAAGGGGCCAAAAAGCGGATATGGAGCCAGGCATAACCCTCATCTGAGTAGTGCGGCGCCTTGCGCACGTGAGGATCTTGGTGGGTCGTAAAGTGAAAAAGGAAGAGAGCTGCGAAATACAAGATGAGGCTGATGAGGGAGACAAGTCCTTGCGAGCTATAGCCTACAAAGGGGGCCTCATAAGACGTTTGAGCTGCTAAGACACCATGGTAGAGGAGGAAAAAGAGGATTAGCTCTAAGTTGGCAAAAATGGCCAGCCGCTCTGAGCTAACAATTTTGCGAAGCAGGAGGTTTTGGGCGACAATCAAGAGAAGAAAGAGGATATAAAGGGCGCCTCCTAGCGCAAGGGCGAACCCTGGGGCAAGGGAGATCGTCTGGCTTGCTTGGGGAGCTAAGTTGACGCTGAGCAGCACTAAGCATAGAAATAGGACATTCGTAAACATTGCAACACTTGAGGTATTTACGCTTTTTCTAGCGGCAAGGGAGAGGAAAGTCCAGCATTTTCCCGTTCGAGAAACTCTTTGCTTGCAAAGACGACGACCGTGGCGGTGCTCATTTTCGGAGCGATATGGTCAAGGATCGCTCGCACCACCTCTTGAGAGGTGGCCTGTAACAAAGCATCGCGAAACTGCTGGCGCGCCTGTAAGGTGCGCCCCTCCCTCTCTCGCACCCATGCCACATAAGCGCGTGAGCCAGGGGAGACAGGGCTATCGAGTTTTTGAAGGATACTGAGCTTTGCCTCTTCGAGATCGGAGGGGGAAAACTGGCCAGCTCCTATTTTCTCGACGCTCAAATCCATTGCAGCGAGGGAGGATTTAAGGTGAGGGTCTCGATACGCATAGAAGTGGAAGGTCCCTTCGTTGACGTTGGCTTTTGCGCCTCCCCCATAAGCTCCCCCCTTTTCGCGGATCTCTTGATGGAGCACCTTGTGGTTAAAAAGGCGCGCGGCAAGCGCTAAAAGCGGGGCATCTGGATGGGTATAGGGAACCATGGAGAGGGCTTTCGCGGTGAAAGCTACAGGAGAGGCGATGATTCTTCCTTGCGAGGTGTTCTTAGGCAGTTGAAGAGGTTGATTCCAAGAAGTTCCTTCTTTAAAGGGGACTGCAGGGATCTGCAGCCCTGTTTTGATCTGATCGTCGCAGCTGAGGAGGAGTTCAGCCTTGCCGCGACAGAGGAACTTTGCTTGGCAGTCAGAGAGCTTTTGCGCCAGAGTTTCCATCGTCTCTTCAGCGACTAAAGATCTGCAAAAATGGAGATATTCAAGGCCGTGAGAGCGGTTGGTAAAGGCGGCACTTTGTGAGAGACCGGCAGAAGCTAAATTAAGAGCATAACTCATCGCATGATGGACAATCCCATGTTCGATGGCAGAATAGTGCTGCATCAACAACTCTTGCAGCCTTGGAAGATCGGTAAAATCTGCTGTCGTCCCCATCTCGAGAAGGAGGGGTAAAAGCTTGCTCGCATTGCGAGAGAGGGCTTTACCCTCGAGGTTGATCGCGGGGGAGATGCGCTGAGGATTGTCAGAGTAGGGATAAGTAGCAACACCTGCATTCACATCTGCTGTATAGAGTTGCAGAACTTCGAGGTTTTCTTGGTAGTTGCGCCCTCCACACCCCACCTCAGGGAGGAACGAGAGGAGCAGACGGACAAGAGGGATCTCCTCCTCTTTAAGCTGAGGTAAATCAAAGAGATAGGCCGCATCGAGAATATGGTTGGTAAAACAGCTGTGATGGTGAATCTGACATGTTTTTGAGGAGGAGGATTTAAGTTTGAAGTTTACCGCCTCTTTGGGAACATCACTTAATTTGATTTTTGGCAAAACATCGATAGCGCCCTCTTCAAGCGCTTCTTGATCCTCTACCAGCGCAGTCGCCTCTTCTCGGATCTTCTTTTTTTCCTTGTCGCTTAAACGGGCACAAAGGGCGTCGAGCCTATTGCGTTCCTCTTGAATCTCCCGATCTGCTTGAGAAGCATCTGGTTGCATCAAGAGGCAAACGCGGTGCTGGTTTTTCAACAAGAGCTCTTGCAGCTCCTGTTGCACATTGAAGGAAGAGCGGAGCTGTTCAAAGAGGTGGTGGATCCGCAAGCCATCTTCTGCTTCTCCCCCCGCTAAGATGAGCGGGACGGTGCGGCGAAAGAGGTTGAGGCCAAAGGGATAGCTATCTCCCGTGATTTCGGTGCGTCCAAACTCAAGCTGGTGAATCGCTCCTGCAATGAGCTCATCTGCCACCCCCTCGGAGGCGATCCGTTCGACCTCTTTGAGGACAAGGGCTTCGATTTTTTTTGCGCTCCCTGCACTGCATCCTTTGCAAATGAGGACAAGCGATACATCCGCAGCATCCGGATCGATCATCGAGTAGACCTCTTTACAAAGGCCTGACTTCAGGAGAGCGAGCTTGAGGGGAGCCGCATCGGATCCCATGAGAATGAGGTCGACGACTTGCAGCTTCAGCGCTATCAGAGGCTCTTTGGGCGAGCAGGTGAGCCAGCCGAGGAGCACCATTTCTTTGTCCTCTGTAGGATCGTCGGGAGAGATGGGATAAGTGCCTTCTAGAAAGCGGGGATGTTTAAAGCGGGGTTGGGTAGGGGTCGGAGGGAGGGGCTTTTCAGAGGAGGCTTGGTGGAGAAGATGAGTTTCGAGAAAGTCCAGGTGCCCTTGCAGAGGGAGATTACCATAGAAGTAGAAAAGGCAGCGGGAAGGAGAGTAGAACTTTTTGTGAAATGAGAGGAGTTCTTCGTAGGTCAAGTCGGGGATGTGGGCTGGATCGCCCCCCGAATTGAAGCGGTAGGGGGTGTCGGGGTAAAGAGCTTCTGCCATGCTTTGCCAAGCCCGCGCATCGGGAGAGGCCATCGCCCCTTTCATCTCGTTGAAGACAATGCCTTTATACTGGAGCTTCCCAGAGGTATCAAATTCTAGCCGGTGCCCCTCTTGTTCGAAGCTCATCTGCCGCAGTTGGGGAAAGAACACCGCGTCGAGATAGACATCAAGGAGGTTATAGAAGTCTTGCCTCACTTGTGAAGCTGCTGGGTAAAAGGTCATGTCATCGCCAGTCATCGCATTCATGAAGGTGTTAAGGGAGCGGCGGATCATGCTGAAAAAGGGATCTTTTACCGGGTATTTCTTTGAGCCACACAGAACGGTGTGTTCGAGGATATGGGCCACTCCACTCGAGCTTTCAGGAAGGGTGCGAAAGCTGAGGCAAAAGACATTCTCGGGGTCATCGTTGCCCAGGTGGAGGACTCTTGCGCCACAGGTGTGGCGCAGTTGAGTCAAGTGACATTGGAGCTCTTCGATGAAGAGCTCCTTTTCGACAGTGTAACCGCTCACAATTAACCGACGTCGACAACAAAGTAGGCAGGGAAAGCAAAGTGGTGATTGGGTCTTGCCACCGCTTTGACCATCACTTTTTCTCCTACGAGGTCGCTCAAGTCAACTTTAGTGCTGTAGAGGAAAGCTGCAGGGCGTCCATTGACAACGAGTCGATAATCTCCTGGGCGATTAGGAATAGGGCGATCGTAGGCTTCGACAATCCCCTCTAAGTATTCTGCCTCGAGCTCTTGTTCTTCATAAAACTCCCGCATTGAGCAGTCCCCATGTGCCATGGCCCAGAGGTGATAGAGCGCTTCTTCAACGGGCTGCCATACGAGCATCCGATCTTTAATTTTTCGCTCTACTGGAGTGAATTCCACTTCCATTCCCTTTGTTGCAAGCTCTTGTGGCTCGAGCTCGAGGGTGACAGTTTGTGGATGAGCCGCTGATTCTGCAAGGACAGCGAGTCCCTCTTCTTGCAGCTCTTTTTCAAAGCTTTCGAGACGTTTTTGGTATTGCACAAGGGCGTCGTTAAGAACGCTTTGAGAGCCATCCCAAGGCATTGCAGGGTCGATGGCTTTCGCCTCTAAATAGGCCACTTTCTTTTGCAAATAAACATCTTTGGCCATTGCGAGAATCTTGTCGGCTTTTTCCGTGAATTGAGGAAATTCGCTGTAGTCTTGGAGGACGCGGCGGAATCCCGATTCAACGCGGGCAAAGTCGATTTGTTCAAAAGGTTTGCGCAGCTCAGCTTGGCTGGTGAGGTAAGCAGAATTGAGGAGATGACGCACCTCGCTTTCTCGTTTGCTGCGGGTCGCAATGAGGTCTTTATTCCCCACATGTCTCAAGTATTCTTTAGAGACGAAGAAGCAAGCCCCATCAGGAGGGCTGATCTCCAGCCAACGGGGATTTTCTTCACAGACAATCCCGTTCACTTTATCTCCTACATTCAGTTGCCCGATGATGGGAGCTTCTACGTCAGGAGCTAAGCGCACATTGACGTGGCTCCCTGTGACTTCTCCATCAAGGACGTAGGTGCGATAGACATAAGCTTTTTGATCTTTCAGAGGTTGAATGGCGTAATAGTCGTGAGCTTCTCCTACCACCACAAGGAGGTCGTTTTGATTGACCTCTCGAACAATATAACTTTCTACGTCGGGTTGGAGGCGCAAGCGGACGCGAGAGCCTTGTACTTCGCCTGTGAAGGGCTCGAAAACCCCCTCCTCTTCCGCAGAGAGGGTCAAGCAAGTCAAAAAGGCACAAGCAACGAATAGGCAACGGACCATTGCGAACATCTCCTCTGTCTTAAGAAGTTTCCTTCCTCATCTTAGAGAGAATGCCGTTTTTCGTCACATGACTTCTGCAGCAAGAGCTGCGAGTTCTGAACGTTCTGTTTTTTCTAACAAAATATGTCCAAAAAGATGGGAGTGTTGAAAGCGGCCTACTGTAAAAGTAAGACCATTAGAATCTTTGTCGAGATAGGGGTTGTCGATTTGCGTAGGATCCCCTGTGAGGACCACTTTACTCCCTTTGCCCGCTCTTGAAATCACCGTCTTCAGCTCGTGGGGAGTGAGATTTTGCGCCTCATCAATAATGATAAACGCTTTTGGTAAGCTTCGGCCTCGGATGTAGGTGACTGCTTCCATCTCAATTTTATTGCTGTCGAGAATCCAACGGAAGGTGTCGGTAGGTTCTTGGCTCGTTGCAGCACAGAGCACCTCTAAGTTGTCGTGGATGGGCTGCATCCAATGTTGCAATTTCTCCTCCTTTGTCCCTGGCAAATACCCAATGTCTTTGCCAAGGGGCATGATGGGTCTTGAGCAAAGGATTCTTGAGTAGCGCACTTCGTCGAAGACTTTGCGCAAGCCAACAGCTAGAGCAAGAAGTGTTTTTCCCGTGCCAGCGGGGCCCATTAAGGTTACAAGAGGGACATCATCTCTTAGCAACAGATCCACCGCGCATCGCTGTTCTGTATTGATCGGTTTAATCCCCCAGATATCTCGCGATAAAGAGATGAGTGACTCGACCTTACCCGTTCCCTTATTGAATTTTCCGATTGCAGAGGACTGTTCTCCCCCCTTGAGAATGAAGTACTCATTGGGACGTAAGTCTTCCTGTGGGGGAATCGGGATCGCCCCATCTTTAAAGAAGAGATCGACCTCTCTCTTTGTCACTTCAAGAGTGCGGATTCCTGTGTAGATGGTGTCAAAAGCGATGCGCAAAGAGCGGTATTCTTCGGCTTCTAAGCCGACAGCCTCTGCCTTCACCCTGGCTCCTAGATCTTTGGAGACGAAGACAACGTGCTCTCCACTTTCTTGTAAACGGAGGGCAGAGAGGATGATCTTGTTGGCTGAACTTGAGGGCAGTAGAGGCGCAGGGTCCCCCTTTTCCTCAAGAGCGATCCGGATTGTTGAACCATTCTCCATCTCAATGCCGCGGTGCCAATTCCCTTTCCCTTGGAGTCTTAAGGTGTCAAGAGAGCGGATGGTGGTTCGGGCATTTCTCGCCAGTTCGTCGCGTCCATGCTTTTTTTGGTCGAGCTCTTCTAAGACGGTCAAGGGGATCACGAGGTGTTGTCCTTGAAATTTGTTGAGCGCATCTGGATCGTGGAGGAAAACGTTCGTATCAATGACAAATGTTTTTTTGGTCACAGGAGCTCCTCTTTATATTTTGTCGGAGACTATCACAGAGCTTTTTTCCAAGCAAAAAATGGACGCGTTGATGTCTCTGCATCGAGAGATCTTAAATGATTGTACAAGAGAATCTTGCAAAAAATTTCAGCAAATTAGGTGTGAGAGTGCTAAAAATACCTGCTTCCGATATAATGGAGGTCCAAGCTAAAAGTGGCTGGAAGAGAGCGAGGAGCTTAAGCGATATGAAAATCACCAGAAAACAGATAAGTATTCCCCCTTATATTTCTACTGCCTGGACGAACGTAGCGGCTTTGCGTCTTGAAGAACCGGATGAAGCGGGGAGACAGATTCTCGTTGTTGCTCTGCAAGATGGGACATTAATTCGCATTCCAGATCTCAATGCGGCTCAAGTTGCGGAAGTCTTTCTCATGCACGAAGAGACTTTAGAAGAGGGAGGGGAGTCGGGGTTTTCGATGATGGTGTCTCCCGCTCTAGAGCGGTTGATGCAGCAGGCTCAAGCGTTAGGGAATCAGGTAGTTGGCTTGCCGATTCGGTTAGGGGATGGGATTGAGGGGATGGCAAATGCGATGCAGCATGACCCAGCTCAAGCGAATATGCCCCCTCTGCCAGACGAGGTGTTGGCGAAGATTGTGGGGATTTCGAAGGTTTTGGGTGTGGAAAATGTCCAAGAGCTCCCTTCGCCTGAAGTCGGCTGCAATTGCTTTCATTGCCAGGTGGCTAGGGCGATCCGTTACAGCGTTTCCGAGGAAGTGGGAGAAGAGGAGATTGAGGATACTGAGCTCCGCTTTCGGGAATGGGACATTGAGAGTAGAGGAGAGAACCTCTATACCGTATCTAATCCTTTAGACCCTTCTGAGCATTATAGCGTCTATCTCGGAGAGCCTTTGGGGTGCACCTGTGGGGATAAGCATTGCCAACACATCAAAGCGGTCTTGCAGAGCTAAAGCGTTTTATGTTATTATTAAGGTAGGGAAATTAGCCCAGTATCAGTTTATTTTATCGGGGGTGTCCTGGTTTCGACTGGTAGGTGAAGGGTTGATTGCATGCGGAGGACGTCGGTTGGCCTCCTATAAAAATCCGGCAAGCCATTTATACGGCAAAAAAGCAGAAATTCTCTCTATCCCAACTGCCCACATGGTAGCTGAGGAAGGGGAATATCAATTAGCGATGTAAGGTAACACTTAAGATCGCTACGATCTCCAGAGGTTGGACCAAGGGCCTTTGGAAGGTCGTCATGTGACTTGGTATGGGCTTGACTTCCGCCGCCTTTAGGGGGGCAAGTTCGAGATTAATTAAGGTAAACTGACTTTAGCGGGGTGTCCAGCGGGGGAGTCAGTTAAAAGATTGGGCACTATGCATGTAGACGTCAATTTGGAGCTTTATTAGGACGGGAGTTCGATTCTCCCCACCTCCAATTGGTTGGACACTCTTTGTATCCAATCATCGTACTCAATGGCTCACGGATCTCCGTGAGCATTTTTTTTACCGTCTAATTTTAAATTTTGAAATACTGAATTCACAAGTTCCCGTTTTTTATCCAATTCAGACAACCCAAAACTCAGGTTAATAGGTAAGTTAGGTTCAGCTGTTCTGATTTTACGCCATCCTTCGACATTTTCCATGTGGATTAAACTTCATTCTGTTGAAATAACAAAAATTTCCAAATTGGTATTACAGAAATTCGAAACTCGTCCATATCGATTGTATCGCTTTCGTTTTCTGTAAGAATGATCCCTTCTTTTAAATCATAAGCTCTCATTGCTTCGATCAATCCTTCGACCTCCCGTTTTTTTACTTCGAGATTTGAGAGAGTCGTCGTCACTTGAATCGCTTGAACAATCCGATTCCCTTCTGTCACAACAAAATCGCATTCTTTCTTGTCTTTGTGGAAGTAGATTTCCTTCATTTTCATCCTGAGATGAAGAAATACCATATTCTCTAAGAGACGTCCTCGATCTTCGCTCACTCGGAATCCGGTGGTTCGAATCAGAGCGGGATCGATCATATAGCATTTCTTATTAGATTGAATTTGCTTTTGCAGGGAATGACTGTAGCGGCAGATAAAGAAACAGAGATAACACTGCTCCAAGTAACCACAATAATTTGCGATGGTGTGAGGACTGCTCACGCCGACAGTTTTGGCTAATTTTGTATAACTAAACTCTTTGCTTATATTGCTCGCTAAATAATATACTGTTTCTCGCAACGCTTTTTCATCCTGAATTTTATAGCGAACAATGATGTCTCGATAGAGAATCCCTTTCAGCAAGTCTTTCAGATATTCTGTTTTTTCAAACTCTAGGTATTCTGGAATTCCTCCATTTTTTAAATAATTAGAAAAATGGTGCAGGATCATGCCAACATCAGTTGTAGATAGGGCCTTTTTAGCAAGCACTTCGGGATACCGATGACGTACGATTTCGAAAAAAGAGAGCGGAAATACCTCCAATTGAATGTGCCTACCCGTTAAATGGGTCCCCAATTCCTTGCTCAAGAGCCTTGCATTCGATCCTGTGATATAGATCTTTTTTCCCTGCTCATACAGCCTTCGGACAAAACGCTCCCAACCTTCAATATTTTGGATTTCATCAAAGTAAAACCTAGACTGATCCCCGAATAACTCGATGAACACTTCTAATAATTTTTGGAAATCGCTCACCTGGAACTGCACAAGCCGTTCGTCATCGAAATTAAAGTAGTAATCTGAATGATCCTTAACCAAGACCAATTCTAACTGCAACATACGTTGGATGGTCGATTTTCCGGATCTTCGGATTCCGCTGAGAATAATGATATTTGGGTCGCTAGCAAAACGTTGGACTGTTTCAGTCACTGTGCGGCGATAAAAATTCTTTGGAGCACGGTATTTAAGTTGATCCATGATGATTTGTTTGAGAATTTCCCGATCCATACTCTTCCTCTTTTTTCTCAATTATACTGCAAATCCGTGTATTGTCAATGCACGGTTTATCATGAAACCGTTCATCAAAAGAGCCTAAAACTCGTGTTATATTAATTTTTAAGCACTTGCAACTATAAAACGAGCGAGAATCGTTTCTGGGATAGGTTGGGCATCTTGAACAAATCGGCGAAATCCATGTGTGTAAATTTTTAATGAAAAAGCCATTAATCTTAACAAACTGGTTTTGAACAACTTATGTAAACACATAAGGAAAACTCCCTCATCGCGTAAAATAGCTAAACGCATGAGTAGTCAAATCATTAATATTGTGATCGGAGGGGGGGCTGCGGGTATTTTTGCCGCTATCCGCTGCAAAACCCAAAATCCCCATTCTCAGGTGATCCTCCTCGAGAAGACCAATCAACTCCTGGCTAAGGTGCGCATTTCTGGAGGGGGGCGCTGCAATGTGACTCACGCCTGTTTTGACCCTAAAAAACTGGTGCAAAACTATCCTCGCGGTTCAAAAGAGCTCATTGGACCTTTCCATACTTTTCAGCCCAAAGACACCGTAGCTTGGTTTGAGCAGCAAGGCGTTCTTCTAAAAACGGAAAACGATGGGCGGATGTTCCCAACGACCGATTCTTCGGAGACGATCATTCAATGTTTAATGCACGCTGCGGCTCAGCTAGGCGTTGACATCAGAAAGCAGCAGCGCATTGTCTCCATTCAAAAGCAAGGGCACCAGTTTCTCATCCAGCTACAAGACCAACAGATCAGTGCCGATGCGGTGCTCTTAGCTACAGGGTCCTCTTCTTGGGGTTACTCTGTTGCCAAAGACTTTGGTCATGAGATCGTTGAACCCGTTCCCTCTTTATTCACGTTCAATATTCCGACATCTCCTCTCCTCGACCTTCAAGGCATTGCAGTGCCCAATGTCATTGTAACCCTTAAAGACACCCCTTTGAAGCAGCAAGGCCCTCTATTGATCACCCATTGGGGTTTTAGTGGGCCAGCTGTCCTCAAGCTATCTGCATGGGCTGCTCGCACATTGCACGATCTTCAATACAAGGCGATCCTTCTTGTGAATTGGCTAGCTTCTCAGAATCAAGAGGCCCTTTATCAGAGTCTGTTGCAAAGAAAAAGTGAGAATCCTCTTCAATCTTTCCCTCCGCTCCTTCCCAGCAATCTTTTACAACGGCTATTAGCAAGCTTGAACATGGATCCAGTCACACCTCTTGGCAAGCTTCCCAATAAAGCGCTCGCTCAGCTGGCCGCTAAATTGCACGCTGACCCCTATGCGATAGAGGGAAAAACCACCTACAAACAAGAGTTTGTCACAGCGGGGGGTGTTGATCTGAAGGGTATTGATTTTAAAACCATGGAAAGCCGAAAGACCCCTGGTCTCTTTTTTGCGGGCGAAATTCTCAATATCGATGGCGTTACAGGGGGATTTAACTTTCAAAATGCATGGACAACGGGTTGGCTAGCTGGCACGGCTATGGGGGAAGAGGGGGTAGATAAAAATATATCAAAATTTTCCTGATTTTTTGACATAAAGCTAGAGCTATCGCGTTTCAAAGAGCTTAAGGAGGTTGGCAACAGGTTCTTTGTTTTTCGCAATGGCCTGACTCTGTTGGCTCAATAAATTTTGTTTTCCCACAAGTGTAGACTGCTCCTTTTGGAGGTTCAAGAGCTGGTCTTCTAATTTTTCTCTATTAGACTGCTCTTGTGCAATTTCTTTACATTCTTGAATGTTCTTATTGAGTATCAATGGCAACGCTTGAGCTTGTTGTTTTACTATCTGGATATTTCCCTGAAATTTTTTCTCAACATTTGAGTATAGATTGTAATTGTTTTGAACTTCTTTAAGAAGCGCCAAGACTTGTGGTGAGTAATTATTTGCATACCTATCTAAATTTGAAGTGATTTTGGGTAGAATCGCCGGCGCATTAGGGCGACGAGATGTTGTATCGCATTTTTCAAGGATTGCATTAAATAATGCTTCGACTCTCTTTGTTTTTTCTGTCCCCTTCTTGATATTTTTATAGTGATTATTGATGACCTTTTCAAGGACGGGGTCATTTTTCACAAAAAAATCTAAAGATTTTTTTTCTATTTGACGAAAGATTATTTTAGGAAGATTATCATTAATATACTTCAGTTCACTTATTGGAGTTTTTCCTTTATTCATAGATTCTCTCATCGATATAATTTGTTCTCCAAAGATGGAGCTTAATTCTGTTGATTTTTCAAGAGCTTTGCAAGTGCGTTTTATAGATGAGAAATTCGAATCTATTTTTTCGGAAATTGGCTCTATCCCTTCTTCTTTGATTTTTTTCATTTTTTCAGTGACTTTTGAAAAATTTTCATTCACATTAACAAGCTCTTTTTCATAACTTTTTATAGTTTGGTCAAAAACAGTGCAGAATTCTTTTATAATTAATAAATTACTATCTAATTCTCTGCTGACTTTTTTTAGAGATTTTTTCAGTGGATCTTGGGGGGCATTGATGTTTTTTGCGGCTTGTTTAAGTTGAGAAGACATTGAAATAATGGATTTTAATTTTTCTTGATCAACAATCTCATTAATATCTATATTTTTGTTGATCTCCTCTAAAGGGAGTTTGTCGATTAATTTTTTCTGCAATTTTCCGATTAAAAGGTCTTTCACTTTTTGATTTTTAAGATCTTTATAGTATTGACGCGCTTCTTCTATTTTCTTATTCCTTTCATCGGATGTGCCATATTGGTGTTCGATCTGTTCTATAAGTGCATCTCTTTGACTATCGATGTTTGCGAGCTCTCTTTCGTCGAGCTTATCCCAAGCAATAGTGGTGCTCAATTGTTTTATCGAGCGATCTAGCAGATGAATTGCGTCGGACTCGAGATTCTTTAATGCTTCAGTTTGACCCAATCCAGCTAGCAAAACAGCAGAGCGGATATGAGAAGATGAGGTAAGATCGGTGTTTTTTAGATTATTCTCATGTTCATTTTTTATTGTTGATATACGAAGCAATAAAGTTTCAATAGAAATCTCTTTAAGAGCAGTATCAATCATAGGACCTTGGATGCCTTTCATGCTGGTAGAGACATCGCTTAGATCTTTTGAGAGTTCATTGATAGATTTTCCAAATTCGTAATAATCGCTTATTTTTTTAATACCATCGACTTTAGAGAGATCTTCATATTTCTTTGATAGAGTATTCTCATGAGTGTGAATGTCCCGTTTGAGTTTCACGAGATTCCACCATATAGAAAATTTGTATCCAATTTTGCTGAAGATGTTCAGAGTGTTTTCTGATTTCTTATAGTTGTCGCTAGCTGTTTTTATATTGGATATGTCGTTTTTGATATCGTTAAACATGCATTTTCTCCGTTAGAGTGACGAACTCAAACTTTTTATAGCCAACAGGGTTTGAGGATGATGCGCAAGACAATTGGTAACATTCCTAGTCATTAACTTCATTGTACATATAAAATAATTTTTTAATAGTATATTTTTTTTATTTTGTTTGGAAAGACGTTGAATGCGTATATTGGTTATTAAATCAATAATTTAACTCTATTAGGTGCATTAATGGGTGTAAGTGCTTTAGTCTGTCGAGAAGAAGTGCTCTATTCGCAGCGATTCCTCAACCAAGTTGTGATTATCACAGGTCCATTACCGCATCTCATATAGAGCTCTAGAGGGCTTCTGTAAGTTTTTCATTCCTCTTCTGGGGCACGCCTGCCCTCTCCCCACCTACTCTCTCATCTGTAAGAGGGCAAAGCAGCTGGCTACAGCGCTTCCCCAGCTATCTCACAGGCGCCCCTCGGTAGTTATTGTGGATGCCATTGGAATTAGGGTGTTTGGAGAGGGAGAATGGAAGGTCAAAATTCATGGCCGAGGCAGTCCGCGAAAATGGATGAAAATTCACATCGCTTTGGATCCGAAGACACAAGAGGTAGTGGGAGAGGTACTCACTGAAAGCAGAGTGAGCGATGGTCAAGCTTTGCCCACTGTTTTGGACCAGGTTAGAAAAGGGTTTCGT
>JAFEGQ010000215.1 GCA_018239785.1 Verrucomicrobiota bacterium | reverse complement strand
TCTTTGGGGCGGCAGTTTAAAAGCTATCCAAGCTGCTCGCCAACTCTCTAAAGCTAATGCCCTCATGACGATGAGGACCTGCGCGCGTCGTGGAAGCGATTTCGAGATTATAGCGGCGAAAATCGAAGAAAAGCGAGCAATAACTGAAAAAATATTTGGGAAAGGCAAAATCCAGGCATACAATCAAGATCATGTTCTCCTTGATGAAAACAAATTCCGACATATCTTTGACAAAGAGAAGAACCATTACCTCGAAAGATTAGCTCGGGGTCGAAAATGGCAGAAGAAAGCATTGAAAAAAATCACGGATAAGGTCTTAGAAGCCAATAGAGAAGGGTTGATCGTTTTTGACGAAAGAAATGTATTCGAGATTCAAGTAAAAATAAAAAAACATATTGTCACAGTGCGAGGAGCAGCCGTTAATAACGAACTACGCTATTCAACAATTTTCATTAAAGATGGATAAAGTGAAATATATGACGCCTGAAGAAATACAAGCTATTCGAGTAGATCCAGAATATTGGAAGAGCGCAGACCAAGTAGATAAGGAGCTCTTCATCTCAATCAAAAATAAATTAAAAACAGATCCCGATAATTTAGAGTTGAAAACAGAGTTGGGGATCCTCCTCTGGTTAGGCTTTTACTATCAGGTAGAACAAGCTGCCAGCGTTTTAGAAGACGTTATTGAACAAGGTTACAAAAGCTCTAAGCCTTATTTTTGGTTGGCAAAATTCTACTATCATGATTGGGTAAATTCAAAGCGTGCTGAAGAATTGCTGAGGCAAGGACTTCTTTACGAACCCAATAACCCAGAGTCCTTGTGCCTGTTGGCAGGAAGCTTAAAAGACCAAGAACAACCTCCTAACGCTTACCTCCCTTACCAACTGGCGGCACTGGCAGCCGCACCTACCTGGCCGCATTTAAGAGAATGCGCGATTCACACTCTCTGTGAGATCGGACAGTGGGATCTTGCATATCAAGTAGCCTTTGAAGCGAGCAGCTGTGAATCTATCGAACCTGCCCCTGACGCTATCTCAAGCTATTTTGAACGCGTAGTGACAGGTCGAGCTCGTATCAAGGGATCACCCCTAGATTTTTCTGAGGAATTGCTGGGCTATGTCAAGGATCATGACCCCAAACTGCGCCCCGATCCTCTCTATCCCTATACTCTTCCTAGGCCAGAAGATGCAAGCCAAGGACTAGCCAGCTCTATCCAAGAGCAGCTTGTGCAACATCCTGAAAATCTGAAATTGCAAGTCCTACTAGGAATTCTTTTGTGGGTAAATCGCTGGGATAGAGTACAGCAAACAGTCAAACTTTTGGAAGATGCTATTGAGAGAGGCTACAAAAATGCCGAAGTCCATTTTTGGTTAGCCAACTGCTATTACTATAATTTTAATGACGTAGAACATGCAAAAGAACTACTTTGGGAAGGGCTTTATTACGAGCCGAATAACCCTGAATGTCGCTGCTTATTAGCAATATGTACTAAAGAAGAAAGGGAAGAAGGGGAAGAAAGGGAAAAAGAAAAACACCCCCTACTTTATCTTCATGACACCTTAGAAGGCATTAAAGCCGCGCCCAGCTGGCCTCACTTAAGGGAATTTGCAGTGGTCGCTTTTTGTACGCTCGAACAATGGCGCAAAGCATTCAAAATGGCCTTTGCGGCGAGAAAATGCAAAGCCGTCAAGCCCCCTGCTAACCCCATTTTACGCTACTTTGAACAGAATGTCACAGGCCGATCTACGATAAAATCTCCCCTCCGTTTTTCCTTGAAATTGCTCAGCCACTGCACTTTCCAGCTGCTAAAGGCAATACTTCTGGACTTTTGACAAAATGGCCGCCAAACCATTTTAGCGGGAAGTTTTTATAGGGCGGCCACTTTGCCAAAGCTTGGGGCCTTCGGCTCTCATCGTGCCACGATACGAGTGACAATAAATTATTTTGGCTTGACTTCAAAAAAAAGTCACCAGCAATATAGATTTTTCTAAAAAAACGGTGCGGTGACGTCATGATTGTGGCAGGCCAGACCAGTTATTTTCTAGAAGCGCGAAATTTTCAGAGCAAGCTGCTCAGTAGCTTTCCCAAGAGAAAGGATGCGATTTTACAACTCGTGGAGGCCTTAGCAAGTGCAGAGAAGCCAACCAGCGTAGTAACCTGAGTTTTGGGTTGTCTTCCTCGCAGTCAGAGGGATTTCGCGTCGAAAATCTCGCACTTTTTCCCTTGCCAATGGTGTTTAACCATTGGCTGCGGGAAAAATTGTGAGATTTTCGACGCGAAATCCCTCTGACTGCGAGGAAGACAACCCAAAACTCAGGTTATTATGATGCTCTGCAATCGGTTAGAAACAATCAGATGGATATGACGAGCTGGCTTGAATATTTTACAATAGCTCTACAAACCCAAATGCGTGAGATCCAAATTAAGGGATCCTATGCCATAAAACTAGATGTTTTAGCGCTTCAATATCAGCTCTCCGAAAGACAGAAAAGAGCTTTAGAAAATCTTCTGGTGAAGGAAGAGGCCTTTACCATTCAAGACTATACTGCTTTTCCCAGGAGTGAATAGGAGGTCTTTGCAAAGAGACATCTCCGATTTGGTAGAGAAAGGGATTCTCTGCCAAGAAGGGGTTAAAAAAGCCACCCACTACAGAATCAATTCTCTTGACTAGTTTTTTACGACACTTTTACGACAGCTTTTGCGACAAAAAACGCAAAAATATGTCGTATATCTCACGGGAAAAATTGTATCTCTTTGCGTTTTAGCGCCTTTGCGTTGAATGATCCCGCTAGAGAAGCGACCTCTGCCTCCCAGTTGAGGAGGCTTTCTTTGAGCTCAAGAGCAAAGGCAAAGCCCCCAATACCATTTGAGGCGACGACGCGGTGGCAGGGAATCACGAGAGGAAAGGGATTGCGCCCGCAGGCTCCCCCGACAGCTCTTGCTCCTTTGGGCCTACCACATCGTCTTGCAACCTCTCCGTAGGAGAGCGTTGAGCCAAAAGGAATCTCCGCAACTTGATTTAAAACTTCCTCATCAAAAGGAGAGAGGCGATCCCAAGCCAGGGGGAGAGGAGGTCCCTCCTCTCCTTTGAGATAATGTTCAAACCAGGATTCAATGAGAGGAGTGGCGCCAATGAGCTGCCATTCCCGAGCGGGAGCGATGTGGATCTGAACGATCGACTCCCCCTCCCACTCGAAACGAAAGGTCCCTTTCATTATTCAGCGGCAGCTAAGCCGTTGAGTCGCTCCCACGTCGGCTTGCGGACGAGCTTCCCTTGGTGGTACCACTCGATCGCACTTTGACGGTTGTCGACAAAGTAGCGCATAGGGCCGTGTTGCTGCCCCCCTTCCCAAGCAATTTCGCGTGTCACATTGCCCAAAGAGTCAAAATTGCGCTCAACGCCCTCTTTTTCCCCTGCGACATAGGAAATTTCAGCGACTTTTCGCCCATGTTCGAACAGGGTGGTCAGGCCATCTTGTAACCCATGCTTCCACTCTTCAAGAGCTTGAGGCATGCCTCCAGGAGCATAGATCTTGCGCACTCCGTGACATTGCCCATTCACAAAAGGAGTCGTTGATTTAGGCTCGCCGCTAGGATAAAAGGTTGCACTGATGACTGTTTGACCGCCATGGATGGTCTCCTCGGAGATCACAGCACCTGTGGCTGCACGAACGATTTTAAGGCCATTGCCCTCTTCAACGCGCGCTTCGATGACATTATCGGGGTTAAAATAGCTGCCATTGACGAGAAGCTCTCCGCGGTAGAGTTCTAACGCACAAGGAGTGCCATCTTCATACCAAGTATGGACTGAGCGCTCTCCTCCTGGTCGGAAATCGGATCGCTTCGCAGGGAGCCCTGAGAGATGATTTTCTTGGCGAGATAAGAGGCGACCGTGGTCATAAATTTCGCGAGTGTGAACAGTGCTGCTATGGGGGAACGTTTCGAGAGTTTCGCCATGCAAAGCGCCCCCTTCAAAATTTTGAGTCAGGGTGACGCCATTTCTGCGCGTTGTGACCACCTGCCCGTTTTTCCCCCGGCTGTCCCAATCGGCCTTGTCTGTTTCAACCCCATATTTATGGATATACATTTGGGCTAGGTTTTCAGGAGCTCGCCCTCTGTTGCACCCTGTAAGAGCTGTAAGAACGAGAAAAAGCCCTCCGATCAACTGTTTCATGAATTCATTTCCCCCAATGTTTGTTGCACCCCTCGCACGATCCTCGCATGTTCGGCCTCTACTGCTTCGACAGAGAGCGTTTTGCGTGCATCGCGGTAGAGAAAGCGAAGCGTGACGTTTTTCTTCCCTTCGCCAATTGCGGCGCTTCTATAAATATCCAGCAGGCTCACTTTTTGCAAGAGGCGAGATCTAGTCTTTTCGATCGCATCCAATATTGCTCCATAAGCGATTTGTTCGTCCAAAGTGATCGTCCAATCTCTTTGTGAGGCGGGAAAGAGGGGAAGAGGGCGCATTTTGGGTTCGTTTTGTCTCTTAAGTTTCAAATCCATCAGACTCAGCGTGGCGACAAAAGTGGCGATTTCTACATCAAATAGGCGCAATGTGGAGGGGTGAACCTCTCCTAACACCCCTACCTCCACCCCTTCAACGATAATTTTAGCCTGTCTTCCGGGATGAAAAGACTCAAATTGACTTCTTTCAAAGCGCGCTTTGGGGAGATTCAGCCCTTCGAGAAGATTTTCAACCATCCCCTTAAGAGAAAAGAAGTCGCCTGCGACTTCTGTCAGTAAGAGAGCGCACATGGGCTGCTCATGATACTGTTCATCCAAGCGAAAATGGATTCTTCCAATTTCAAAGGAGGCAAGGCTCGTCTCTCCATGACAGCTATTTTTCGCGACCACCTGTAGGAGCGAAGGGAGCAACGAGGTGCGCATGACCGCATGTTCGATGGAAGAGGGATTGAGCACTTTCACCCAAGTGGCAGGGGGGAGGAGCGGATTGGGGAAAGAGGTAAGCATTTTTTCGCTTACCAAATTTCCTGTCACAAGCTCTTCTAACCCCTCTCCAATGAGGCGGCGGCGCAGCTCTTGCTCGAGGAGATAATCCCGGCTGTGGGGTAGCGTTGATTGAGGATAGCGAGGAGTGGATTTGGGGAGATTTTGAAAGCCAAAAAGGCGCCCCATCTCTTCGATCAGATCCACTTCTTTCCTCACATCAAAGCGGTAGGTGGGAATCGTGCAGTGGAAACGGTCGGCATCGTCGAACGTCACATCGAATGCTAAACGGCGCAAGAGGCTTTCTGCCTCGCTTTGGGTGAAAGAGGTGCCGAGCAATCGATTGGTGTGGCTCAGGCGTCCTGCGACGATGGGGGAGGGAAAGTTTTTTTCTCCCACTTCCACGAGCTCGCCAAGAGCGCCTCCACAGAGTTCAGTGATCCTAGAGGCGCATCGATGAAGAGCTTGGATGACCCCATTGGGATCCACCCCTCTTTCGAAGCGTTTGGAAGATTCGGTTTTCACCAAACATGCGCGACTCGCTTGCCGGACAGCCATTGGAGTAAAGTGGGCCGATTCGAGGAGGAGATCTACCGTCTCTTCATCGACTTGGGTCTCCCAGCTTCCGATCACACCTGCAATGGCAACAGGCCCCCTTTGATCGCAGATACAAAGGGTGTCTTTGGGGATGCGCCGCTCTTCTCCATCAAGTGTTTTGATTAACTGCTCCTCTTTGAGCTCTTGGACGACAATCGATCCTTGCAATTTTTTTAAGTCAAAAGCGTGGAGGGGTTGTCCCAGCTCCAGCATGGTGATATTGGTTGCGTCGACCACATTGTTGATGCTGCGCATTCCGCACGCTTCGATGAGGTGCCGCAGAGGTTCAGGCGAGTGGGCAACTTTGACCCCTTTGACGCTTAAGCAAGCGTAGCGTGGGCACAGCTGAGGAGCTTTGACCTCGACTTGCACCGAAAACGTTTCCGTTTTTTCTGGATCCTTGAGAGGAGGAAGTGTGGCAGGTTGTTGACAAAGAGCAGAAAGCTCGCGAGCAATCCCGTAGACGCTATTGCAGTGCCCTAGGTTGGGGGTGAGGGAAATTTCGAGGAGCAGGTCTCCGTAGAGGGTGGTGAGGTCAACACCTAAGGGAGTTTCTGCGGGGAGCTCTAAAATGCCATTGCTGGTAGTACTGAATCCCAGTTCTTGCTCTGAGCAAAGCATTCCAAAACTTTCGACACCACGAATTTTGCTCTTTTTAATTTTAAAAGCGCCATTGTCAAGCTGAGCACCGATGTGAGCCAGAGCCACTTTGATCCCTGCTCGGCAATTAGGAGCTCCACAGACGATTTGCAGCGTCTCTTTTCCATCGGTGACAGTCGCTAACGTCAGTTGGTCGGCATTCGGGTGGCGCTCTGTCTCGACGACAAGAGCGGTAACAACTCCTTGAAACGAAAGAGGAGTAGGGACCATGCGATCGACTTCGAGTCCAGAAACAGTGAGGAGTTCACTCAACTCCTCAGGAGAACCGGAAAAGGAAACAAAGGATTTAAGCCAAGACAGGGGAAATTGCATGAGAAGAAGTCTATCAGGTCACTCTCTGCTTTACAAGGGTGGGCTAAACTGGCAAGAATAGAGGCATGGAGAACAAAGAAGAGGTCCGCACCCAGTGGTTGACGCAAGGGCTTGTGTTGAGTTTGATTCTCAACTTAGGTTTATTTGTCGTTTGTGTATTTTATGCTTTACGTCAAAACACGATCGATTTGACGGGCTCTTTGCCCGTTGCTGAGGTAGTTCCCGCAGTGATTTGGGAAGAAGATCCCTCCCTTGTTGCCCCCGTCCTTGTTACACCAGCCCCTCTTCCTTCACCATCTTCACCATCTGAGCTCTTTTGCTCTCTTAAACAAGCGCGGACGCAGGAGCTCGAAGAGGCCTTTGCTCAGACTGCAGAATTTAGAGCGCTTGCGGCCCTTTTTGCAGAGATGGAGATCGAGCGAAGCGATCTGATCTCTCTTGCATTGGAAAGCAGTTGGGAAGAGCTCTCTCTCTTATGTCAACCAGGAGATCAGGAGGGGACAGCGCTGCAGTGTAACGCATTTGTTGACTCTCACCCCGCAAAAAATGCTCCCACAATACAAGAAAAGAATGTGACAATCTCTTTTTTTCATCGGGTGGCGCCAGGTGAGTCTCTTTGGAGCATTGCTCAGCACTATCACCTCTCGGTGAAAGAGCTCAAAGAGGTGAATGATTTGAAGAACGATGCCATTTACCCCGGGCAAACTCTTAAAATCTTAGCCGCCACTTCGAAGTGACTACTCTCCTGCCTAAAGACAGGGGCTTCTAGGGATGGTTCCCAGGCCATCTAATCCGAGGGCCAAAATATTTTCCGCAGCGTTGAGATCCCTGGTCGTCTGATACCCACACCGAGAACAGTGATGCATCCGTTCGGAGAGCTTTTTCTCTTCCCGTGTTTGCATCTACTGCAATCTTGCGTTGTATACCCAATTAGCTTCAAGAATTGGTTTTCTACCTGCGTGAAAGTTCCCGCGGTTCGACGATCTTAACCAGTTTAATATTAGTAATAGATCTCTTTCGAAATTCATAGTTGGCTCTCAAAGCAAGAAAAGGGCAGTGAATAGCAGCTGAAGCATTAGGTCAGCTACGTAAAAATCTCGGGCTGCTCACGCTTCCGCGCTATTCGCA
>JAFEGQ010000214.1 GCA_018239785.1 Verrucomicrobiota bacterium | reverse complement strand
CCAAATCTTTTCGTTGATCTGCGGAAGAAACTCTCGCATAAATGGCCACGCCAGAGGGGGTGGCTGGTGTGTCTAAGACGACAATCGTTCCATTAGAGAGTTGTTTGCTAGAAACAGGCAATATTCCCACTTTGAACCATCGCCATGCCGTGCGGTAACTGCCTCCCTGCTGCTTTGCCCAACGCTCAATTTCATGAGACGAAAGTATCATACTTGACTATATCTGTCTATAATTTTTGCAACAGTTGTCAACCCCTACTTTGTCCATAGAAATCTCCATGTAAATAAAGAAATTTTAGCACGCGGTGCATTAACTGGCAAGAGAGAGGGGATGGTTTAAGCGATGGCGGGAACTTCCTCTGCGACCGTCTCCCCAAGTTCTTTATCGACAACTGCGGTGACGCAGACATCGGACCAGATGTTGAGGGAGGTCTCGACCATGTCGATGAGAGTGTACATCGGCAGGATCATCCCCAAAAGGGTCAGAGGAACATCCATTGCCGCCAAAAGGGCGCTGGCGAGGAAGTAGCAGCCCATGGCAACGCCTGCATTGCCAATCGCGGCTACAGTCGCAATCAAAGCCCAAAGGACATAGTCAAACCCGGTAAACACGACTCCTGCAGCAGAAGCGACATAGAGGACAGTGATCGTAATGAAGGCGGCGCATCCATTCATGTTGATGGTGGCGCAGAGAGGGATGCTAAAATTGGAGATTTTTTTGCTGATCTTCAGATTTTCTTGCACCGATTGGAGGGTCACAGGGAGAGCAGCGTTAGAGGATCTGGTGAAGAAGCCGAGGGTAAGGGCGGACATAGTCCCTTTGGCGAGCCGCAAAGGGGAGAGCCCCTTGAGTTTCACAAAGAGGGGAAGGATAATAAACCCTTGGATGAGGTTAGCGGCTAGCACGCAGACGATATAGAGGAAGAAGCTTTGCAATTTTTCGGCGCTCTCAGCGTAAATGTGGCCGATAAAAAGAGTCACAAAGGCCCAAACAGCGAGTGGCATCAAGTAGACGAGCCATTGGGTGAGGCGCAAAACAGCGGAAAAGAAGGCAGAGAAGAACTGGTTGAGGACAGTTCTTTGCTCTTTTGGGAGGGAAAGAGAGGCTAAGCCAAGGGCAATGGCGATGACCATCACTCCAATGACCCGATTCTCTACAAAGGCCCCAAAGGCATTTGAGGGAAAGAGGTCGAGCAAGAAAGAGAGATAGGTTCCGGAGGGCTGCGTTAAGACCTTTCCCACCACTTGAGGAGCACTCTTGACAGGGTTGATTCCTAAGAAGAGGGCAAGACCGATGAAAGCAGCGATGGTAGTGGTGAGGACGGTGTAGAGCAAAACCCGCTTGCCGATCGTCCGGATTTCTTCAAAACTTTGCATCCCTGATACCGTCGATACTACCGACAAAAAAATCATCGGAAGACTGACGAGCTTGAGGAGATTCATCACAATTTGAGAGATGAGATCGGCAGTGTGTGTGAGGGGCTCAATATGGGACCAACCTGTCGCCACTCCAGCTGTTAAAGCTATGATTAGGAGTAGGTTGTAGCTGATACGGCGTTTTTTCTTTGGCATAAGCCCAAGAATTAGCGATCAGTTAGATTTTGTCAATTAATAGTGCTCTCCAGCAAACTAACCACCTCTATGTTTTATCTGTTAACCATCGCTTTTTATGGAGTGGCTTCCATCTTGCGCGCCTACTTGCGGCGGACGGGAAGATCGATTAGAAGTTATTTTGATATTGGCCCTTTAGCCCTTGAAGGTCCCACCGTCTGGATCCACGCTGTCTCTTTAGGAGAAGCCAAGGCTGTGATTCCTCTTGTCGAGCGGTTACAGGAGCACGATTCTAAAATCCGCATTGTCATTTCGTCGGTCACGGAAACAGGGCATGCAGAGGTGAAGCGCTCGATGCCGGGGGTGGCAGCGATTTATTTGCCTCTTGACATGCGCTGGTTGATGGAGAGGGCGGTCAAAAAAATAACGCCCGATCTTTTTTTATTGAGTGAAACCGACTATTGGCCTGCTCTTTTGCGCACTCTCAAAAAACGGGGAACGCCCATTGTGGTGGTGAATGGCAAACTCTCTGCCTCCACTGCGAAATGGCACTGCCGTTTGCCTTGGTTGAGGAGGAATACCTTGGCTCTTGTTGATCAGTTCTGTCTTCAAAGCGAAGTGTATAAAGAGCGCTTAGAGGCTTTGGGAATTGCCCCCGAGCGGCTTTATGTGACGGGCAATTTGAAGTTCGATGGACAAAAAGCTCCCTTAAAGCCACTTGAGTTGTCCTTGAAAAAGCCGATTCTGACCATTGGATCGAGCCATCCAGAGGAAGAGGAGAGGCTGTTGCGAGCTCTTTCTCCCTTGCTTGCCAAGGGGCTTTTGGTCCTCTTAGTGCCGCGCCATCCTCACCGTTTTGATGAGGTTGCAAAAATGGTCCTTGCCACAGGATGGCGCGCTAGCCGCTATTCAGAAGGGATCAAGGGAGATGAGCGGATCATTGTGGTTGATCAGATGGGGCTTCTTATCCAGCTGTATGCGTTAAGCGATGTGGCCATTGTTGCGGGGAGTTTTACTGAAGAGGTGGGGGGGCATAATCTTTTAGAGCCGATCCGATTGGGGGTCCCAACTCTTTTTGGCCCCCATATGGAGAGTCAGGCGGATATGGCCGATTTAGTTCTCCACTATGGAGCTGGGCGACAAGTGACTTTCGAAGAGGTGGCGCAAGAGGTGCAGCGCGCCTTAAATGAGCCAGCTACTCTTCAAGAGGGGGCGCGCCGATTGCTCGAAGCGACCCAAGGATCTGTGGAACGGACATGGGAAAAAATGAAAAGGCTTGTGCCTAAAAGAGGGTGAGTGTTAGGATTTAGCCCTCTACTACCGCGGGGTGGAGCAGTGGTTAGCTCGTCGGGCTCATAACCCGAAGGCCGGAGGTTCGAGTCCTTCCCCCGCTATTTTTTTCGACGGCGGTTTAGCTCAGTTGGTAGAGCATCGGAATCATAATCCGAGTGTCGTTGGTTCGAGTCCGACTGCCGCTATCCTTTTTATCTTGCTGAGGATAAGTGACTACTGGGTGATTTCGTCAAAAGGTCATTTGCGTAAAAACGGCTTACGCTTGGTTTAAAATTTTCATTTGAAGAGCCATTTGTTTACGTTCGTCTAGCTGGTGATTGATAGCGCTTTCTTCTTGCACGTGCTTGGCTGTGTTGAATAACTCCTAGAGGAGACAGACGTGTTAGAGAGCTGCTCCCCTGGGACGCAGCCGAATTATTCAATACAGCTTCTTCTACATAAAAAACAACCTCTCTCTATTGCATTTTAATTAAGATCTTGCTGATCTCGCTTCAACAAAATTAAATAAGGAACTCACCAATGGATCTTTCACAACTGTCCTCTTCGCAACAACTCCTTTCTCCCCCGTTGCCTCAAAATGCCCTTCTAAACATCTTTTCTTATCTTCCGGAAGCCAACTTAAGGCAAGTCGCTCTTTGCTCTAAAAAATTTCTATCGCTCTCTCGCCATGAGTACATCTACCAGATGCACTGCTTAAAGGAATTTCCGACTACCTGTCAGTAAGGTTGGGTCGCCTCCTATGTAAAAGAAAAAAAGCTATTACGATCTTTTTCAACTCCTTAAGGGGAGAAAACTCCATCTACCCATCGTTGAAGAAATATCCCCTAATGGCCCCTGCGGCTCCTTCGCTTTTGCGGTAGAAGGGACACTCCTTGCGCGCGCCAATTGCCAGGGCATTAAAACTTGGAATATTGAATCAGGAGAGCTAGTAAGTAGCTTTATTCCAGCTTCATGGTGGCAGCAAGGGGAACATCTCTCCCTCTCCATCTTCCTTCGCATGGCAAATGGCCTTCTCGTCACTAACGACTGGAATTATAATATTCTTGTCTACAACGCTCGTTCGGGAACCTTGTTACACACCTTTTCTGGACACACAGATGCTATTTTTTCTCTTGATTTCAAGGACGGTCTTATTGCCAGCTCCAGTAGAGACCTCACATTAAGGCTGTGGAGCCTTAAAGAAGACAAGTGCACTCTCCATTTAAACAATAAGGGGAGAATTTGCTCCGTTTTGATAAAAAAGATCAGCTCCTTTGCGGAATTGTAGGAGAGGAAGAAGCGAAACCAGGTAAAGTGGAAATATGGAAAATCCCTTCAGGAGACTATTTGGGCGGGTTTGAAGCCTTTGATTAGTCGTTGCCATCGAGGAGGGGCCGGATAATTGCCTTTTCTCTAGCTCACTCTACGCATCTTACGATTGTTGGGACCTCTCAACACACAAATTTGTTGGAGGTCAGACTTTCAGAATGGAAATAAACAAATATTTCTGAGGAATGCCGGGGCTAGAAAGGCAAGACTTTTTTCAGAGGACAATGTTCCGACAATTCACGCTACGGGACTCTTTAATGGTCCATGTAAGCAGAGCCACCGCTAATAATAAAGATTGCGAGCTCCTATGCCTATCCACATCAAGAAAGTTAATGCCTGTCGTTCTTTCAGCAATCAACACCTCCCCGGGAGCACACACATTGTTCCAAGTAGCAGTTCAAGGAGAGGTCTGCTTTTTTCTCAATAGGGATAATTTCCCCAATTCTCCCTACGCTCTGCAAAGCTTAGGAAATTATAAAATTTTTGAACCGGATAAAAAATAGAGAACTCTCCTGTAATAGATCTCTTTCGAAATTCATAGTTGGCTCTCAAAGCAAGAAAAGGGCAGTGAATAGCAGCTGAAGCATTAGGTCAGCTACGTAAAAATCTCGGGCTGCTCACGCTTCCGCGCTATTCGCAGACAAAATAACTGGGAGGAAGGGCCTCACCTCGCGTTGCCAAATCGCGTCCTCGGAGGAGGAGCGTGCAAAGCACTGCCCCCCTGCGCCCTTCGAGCCTATGCCCTTTGGGCTTAAGGCCTCTCGGGCCTCCTTGCGGGTGCGATTTTGCTGTGCGATCTGAGGCTCGGGCTGCTCCTTTTTGAAAGGTATGCAGAGCTCCTTCATGCAGCGAATCCTAGCAGAAGACCTTTATTGGTGAGCTAGTTATGGCTCATCGCCCATCGATTCCGGAATTCGTCATTGAGCATTTACCCACTTTGGAAAAAAGAACAAAGAAGTCCAAGGATATCGAGCAAGATATCTTCGACGAGCTAGTAAGGGAATTATTGGTTGAAAAAGCCGAGCTTATTAAGAAGAGCCGAACCCTCGGAAATCTCATGGGTTAATCAGTGCTACGCTGAAGTGCAGTTTATTCACTCTAATTTTGACAGAGAAGTGATCGCGATCGCTGAGGTCAATGGCCAAAAAGCCGGCCTAGGGAGACTGGTCACGATCAACGATGAGAATCTTGAGCTCGGTGGGATGTACGTCTTTGAGGAGTTTCGAGGTCAAGGAATCGCGAGAAAAGTATTATAATTTCTTTTAGAGCACCCTTTGCCGTCTCAAATCGTTTACTGCCTTCTGTTTACTCATCTCGCGAAATTTTATTCGCAGTTTGGATTTGTGCCTTCCACCGATTGCGCACAAATTCCCCGAGATCTACGGGAAAAATATCTTTGGTGCAAAGAGAAATATCACCAGCCCATATCACTTTTATTCTTAAAGCATTATATAAAATAATTATTTATTATTAATAAATTATTAAGTTTTCGCGTTTTTTATTAATTTAAATTTATAATTAATATAACTACTCAACAAGGAACAACAGATGGTCAGCTTTCGGGAAGCGCAAAAACCTGCTCGTCTCGCATTTTTTCTCGCAGGAGCAGCTTTTTTTATTGGGATGGGAATGGGCGTCCGAAAGGCCCTCACTCCTGTTTTAGGGAAAAAAATGTCGTTGCTCGGCGGTATGGGAGTCCCGCTCTCTTTCTTTGCCCGTAAAGCCCATCTCGTTTATCAAATTTATGGCCCTACCGAAGTGAAACACAAGGGAAACAAGGCTCACTTGCCCACTCAAAATAGTGTCCAAGAGCTTCTGATCCAGGGGACACCGGAGTATAGGAGGATCTATTTGGATGCTGAGAAAAATACCTACAAGGTGAATGAGCAAGAGGAGATCGTGGGTAAGGGGAAAGTGAAAACCGTCCGTTTAGCTCATGGGTCTAGCGGTCAAAAATTTGTAGAGCTTCCGATCAATGGAGAAGAGGCTCAGGTGCTTTTGTTCAAAAACCCCAAAGCTTTAGTTTTTAAGGCGCCCCCTAGCTTGAAATCGGAATATGTGGCCATCGAACCCAATGGGGAAGGGGATTTAAGTTCGCCAAAGCTTGAACTTCAGACACCTGGAGATTATAAAAAACTTATGAGACAGGTTGCTGAAGAGGTGCTGCAATTACATGAGCTCACCGTCAATGGCGCTCCTGCTACGCACAGGGATTTAAAGCCTGCCAACATTTTGTGGGACAAAGAGGGGAACTACCACCTCACCGACTTTGGATGGGTGCACGGGCACCGCAAATACATCGGGGGCTCTCCGCACTACCTCCCTCCAGAAGCCCGTTTGCATTTAGGGCGTCTCTTTTGCTTAGGAAACTATGATCAGAAGAGTGAGGTGTATGCGTTAGGGATCCTCTTTCTTCAGGTTCTTATGGGGAGACGCGAGCAAAAAGCGCCTTTCCCCAACATGGGAAAAGGGCTGACCTATCTCCACAATTACAGTAAGATGACTGAGAGAGATTTATTTAATTATGTCGATGATTTGAAATCAGATTTCAACGGTTTTAAGCCGATTCTTAAGAAAATGCTCGCCTTTGATCGCGATAAACGGGTCGATTTGGGGCAAGCTCTCAAAGAAATTAAAAGTATAAATATCTAAAGATGTGCAGATTCATTTTCTTTCCTCCTTTTAGTGGCGTGGCTTTTGCCAAATCGTGTAAAAGGAAGATGTGATCTGCTCCCACTTCTTGAAGAAGGGACTGCAGGCACTAAAATGAGCCGACGATGCAAGGAGAGGGTAGCGATCGATGTTGTCCCACAATCACGATAAATTTGAAAGACGCGAGATTCTCGCTATTGAAAACGGAGGACAAACTCTGTTTGGGATTCTCCATCTTCCCTTGAACGAGGGAAAAGTGCCTGCTGTCGTTTTTGCTCATGGATATGGGGGAAATAAATTGGGGCCCAATCGCTTATATGTCGCACAGGCAGAAGAGCTTGCTCGTAATGGTGTCGCTGCTTTGCGCTTTGATTTTCGAGGATGTGGCGATAGTGAGGGGATTTTTCGAGAGATGTGTCTTGCCAGCTTTGTGAGCGACTTACTTCTCGCCATAGAACACTTGAGAAACCATCCGAAGATCAATGGAGATCAAATCGGGATCCTTGGGGCTTCCCTTGGGGGGCCTGTGAGTGTCATGGCGGCCCGTGAGTGTTCTGTTTTACAGAGCTTAGCTCTTTGGGCTCCTTTAGGAGAAGGGAAGCTATGGCGCAAAGACTGGTCGACGCGTAAACCAACAAAAGAAGAAATGAGCAAGCTCAAGCTTGCAGGCCCTAAACTTGTGAGGGAGTTTCTTTCTATCGAGATCATGAAGGAGCTTGAGCATATTGGTCATGTGCCGCTCTTGCATATTCATGGGGATGCTGATAATGTTGTTCTGCCTCACCATGCGGACCTTTATCGAAGGGCGCGCGAGGGGGGGACAGCGACTTCGAACTTTTTGACATTGCCTAATAGCGACCATAGCTTGTGCAACCACCTTGCAGAACGAAGGCGCCTTTTAAAGGCAACTACCCGTTGGTTTCGTGAAACTTTAGGTCATTGATGAGCGAACTGTCTCCTCTGCATGCCGCAAGACTCCATGAGATGCCCCGCATCCCTTATCTTTTGCAATCCCTATCGGAAGTGGTGATTGAGCCTCGGCAAGTCCCTTCGACCTCTGCTGACGCCGAGCGGCTCAAAGCGCTTCTCCCTAGCTTTTATGGTCAACCCCAGATTTATCTGAAAAGAGGAGCCAAAAAGGGGGAATTTCCTCCGCTGCGCATAGGAGTTGTCCTTTCAGGAGGGCAGGCGCCAGGGGGACACAACGTCATCGCAGGTCTTTGTGATGGGGTAAAGTCCCTTAACCCTAAAAGCCATCTCTTTGGATTTACCGGTGGCCCCTCAGGAGTGGTCGACAACCATTTGATCGAGATCACCGACGATCTTCTCGCTCACTACCGAAATGTGGGGGGCTTTGATCTGATTGGCTCGGGCCGCACAAAGATAGAGAGTGAAGCCCAACTTGCAGAGGCGCTTAAAACATGCACTCAGCATGACCTCGATGGTTTAGTCATCGTTGGGGGGGATGATTCGAATACCAATGCGGCGATTTTGGCAGATTACTTCAAAAAGCATGGATGTAAAACCTGTGTCATTGGAGTCCCCAAGACGATCGATGGCGATTTGAAAGGGGAGTTTATCGAGATCAGCTTTGGCCATGATACCGCTTGCCGCGTCTACAGTGAAATGATCGGCAATTTGATGCGCGATGCGATGTCGGCACGCAAGTACTGGCATTTTATCAAGTTAATGGGGCGCTCTGCTTCTCACATTGCTCTCGAATGTGCTCTACAAAC